>NZ_FMYV01000008.1 GCF_900102615.1 Geotoga petraea
GTCTATTTCTTTTAATTCATATTCATCTGTATCGTCTCTTGTTATTAATATATAGTATATTATAAATCCAAATATTTCTTTCGCTTTTTGTGAATTTATCTTTTCGTATTTATCCATCATGTTGAATATCTTTCTTCTGTTTTCTATATAGTCTATTAACTTGTTACTCATGTCCCATTTTTGATTCCCATGATAAAATTTAGAATTATTTTTATCTTTTATCAATAAATTCAATATCTTTTCCTGTAGCATTTAATATCTTTTGAACAAAATCAATTCTTGGGTTTACTAAACCTCTTTCAAATCTTGATATAACTTGTTGTTTCACTCCTATATTTTCTGCTAATTCTTTTTGTGTAAGATTATTTTCAGCTCTATATTCTATTACACTTTCTATCAATTTGTATTTTAATTCTAAATCATCATATATCTTTTTGATTTCTGGTTTTTCTTTTAATATTTTTTCTTTTTCTTTTTTAAAATCATATAGTTTTTCCATTTTTATTCCTCCATTTCGTCTATCAATGTTTTCATTTTTTGAAAAATCGGTCTTAAAATAGTATTCCCCAATTTTTTAGATTTCTTAATTTTATAATCAAATAAAACTATTATTTCTTTATTTTTTATAAAATAAAAAATCCTTATTTTTCTCCCTTATATTATACAACATATTCGTTGTATTTTAAAATACTAAATTAAATATTTTTATATAAATACATTTGTATTATTTTACATAATTATATTTCTCTTTGTCAAGTGAAAAAAAACAGCGTATTAGCATTTTAGTAGTTTAGTTTTTTGGTTTTTCTAATTTGCAAAAATGCTAATCTGCTAATCTGCCAAACTGCTACTTTTCACTCTTCCAACCTCTAACATCCAACCTCCATCTGAAAAAGCTTTTAGCTTTTTCACTCTTCCAACAACTATCAACCAAAAACCAGAATTGTAAAACAATTTTTATAACGCCACTCTGAACCTGCCGAAGAGTCTGATGTTTTTCATACTAAAAAAGCCTCCTTTTTAAAGGAGGCTGTATATTAATTCTTGTTTTGGTTCATTTCTTCTTCAATTTTCTTGATTTCTTCTATAGATAATTCTGTTACCTCTGAAATAGTTTTTTTATCTAATTTTTTTGATAATAACTTTTTAACTGTATCTTTAGCTTTTAAATATTCTCCAAGTTTCATCCCTTCCAACTTACCCTTTTTAATTCCGTCCTCGTAAAGTTGTCTACCTCTAGTCATAATCAAATCACCTCTTTTTATGTCTATTTCTTTTAATTCATATTCATCTGTATCGTCTCTTGTTATTAATATATAGTATATTATAAATCCAAATATTTCTTTCGCTTTTTGTGAATCTATCTTTTCATATTTATCCATCATGTTGAATATCTTTTTTATGTTGTCTATGAATTTGTCTTTTTCTTTTTGTTTTATTGCTTTTAATGTTTCCAATATTATTTTTAATAGTATCGGTCCTTTTATTTCTTGGTTTGTTTTGTCGTTTAGCTCTATTATTTCGTATTCATAGTTCGGTATGTATTTGTTTATTTTTTCTGGGTAATTTTCTCTGTTTTCTATATAGTCTATTAACTTGTTACTCATGTCCCATTTTTGATTCCCATGATATATTAGTATCGGTATTATTATGTTTGTTTTTGATGTTTTTGGATTTAATGTTTTTTTCATTATTTTGTTTATATATTCCAATAGTTGGAATGTTGTTTTTTTATCTGGATAACTTTTGTGCTCATATAGTATGTAGATATACGTATCCGTATTTTTTATTTTCGTCTTATACAGTATATCTGAATATGCTTTTTCTAACTTTTTGTCTATATATGTTCCATCTATTATTTCTAACTTTTTTAAGTCCATTTCTCTCGTTATTTCTTCGTCTATGTATGTTTCTATAAATTCTTTTGATATTTCCTTGTCTCCAAAGGTTTTTTTGAAAAATGTGTCGTGTGGTTGGTTTATTATTTTTCTGATCTCTTCCCCCATTTCTCACCCCTATTATACCAAATTTTTATTAAATATTATATATACATATGTTCGTATAATTATACATAATTATATTTCTCTTTGTCAAGTGGGAAATACAGAATTCTTTGATTTCTACTCCAAAATACCTGGGAAATACCTATCAAAAGATTCTATCAAATCCCTTTCTTCAAAAAGAGTAATATTAACCTCCTTATAAATTGGCCTGATACCAGATAACCTAATAGCAGACAAAACATCCACATACTCAATCCCGTTCTTCCTTGCAAATTTCTTTGGTGTTGTTAATTCAATTTTTTCCTTCATTCTTTCCTCCTATCATTTTTGAAAAAGTTTCTCTCTCCTGAAATATCCATAAAAAAAATACAAACGACAATATAATAAATAACAAATTAGCATAAAAGCTTTTTTGCACTCTTCGTCATCTGCGATGACTTATAAATTTTCTCACGACTCATCAAAAAAATGAAGTTCTTCTATGTGCATATACGTATGTATAATGACGATTAAAATCAATTACAATAAAAAATCTTTAATTTTCATAGTTTTTCAAAAACTCTAAAAAATAGAATTAATCTATCACTTGATTAATTTATAACCATCATAAAACCTATAAAAAAAGATACCAACCTAAGTTGATATCTCCAATTAATATTTAAGGATTTTAATTCTCCTCTAAATGTGTTAGAGGAGCACCTGTGAAACAGGGGAGGAGTTTAGGCCTTTTGTTTTTTAAAGGTTTTTACCAACATCCAACCTCGATCCTCCAACAGAAATCTTTGATTTCTACTACAGGGGAGTTTAGCGGTTAAATCCCCTCTAAAATGACTATTAGAGGGGTGTCAGTGAAACTGACGGGGTGTTTTAGATTTTAATTCTCCTCTAAATGTGTTAGAGGAGCACCTGTGAAACAGGGGAGGAGTTTAGGCTTTTGTCTTTGTTTTTTAAAGGTTTTTACCAACAACAAACAACCAGCAACCGGAAAATTTATTTATAAATTTTCCTATAAACCTCCCTAATATCATTAACCATGTCCTCTTTTGCTACCAAAATTCCGTTCTCTGTTTCTATTATCACAACATCATCCACCCCAACAACTCCAACATTCTTGTTTGATTTAACAAAAACATTCTTGCTGTCTACAAGATGAACATTTTCTTTACCGTCTGAACAGCCTTCCATCTCTCTAACAGATACCCAGTTCCCAACATCAGACCATTCATAATCTGCCATAATAGTAAACACTCTTTCAGATTTTTCCATCAAAGCATAGTCTATGCTTATCTTTCTTAAGTCTAAATATACTTTCCTTATCTCTTCTACATCTTTTGGGTTTATATCTTTCAATGTATTATATATATCTTCATTATATCTTTTCATCTCTTCTAAAAATATATCTTTCTTCCATAAAAACATCCCGCTATTCCAATAATAGTTTCCTTCTTTCAAATATTCCAAAGCTGTTTCATGATTTGGTTTTTCTCTGAAATTATCTACTTTCATAACTCCATTTCCAACTTCTTCCCCTGCTTCTATATATCCGTATCCTGTTTCTGGTCTTGTTGGTTTTATCCCCATAGTAACCAAACCATTGTTTTCTTCTGCTGCCTTTATTCCTTTTTCTACTACTTCCCAAAACTTCTCTTTATTTGGTATATAATGGTCTGCTGGTAAAATAAACACTACCTCGTCTTCTTCTGCTATCAAAGAACCAACAAAACAAGCTGGAGCTGTGTTCCTTGCAACTGGTTCGAGAATAACGTTACCAATGCCTAATTCTGGTAATTCTTTCAGTGTTTGTTCCTTGTGTTTTTCTGCAGTAACAACAAAAATATCTTTTGGTTCTAATCTATAATTCAACCTCTCAAATGTTTCTCTTATTAATGATTTTTCTGAAAATATCTCCAAAAACTGTTTTGGTTTTTCTGGTGTACTCAATGGCCAAAACCTTTCTCCAGATCCCCCGGCTAATATTATCGCTTTCATATTCATGACCTCCCTGATTTATAGTTTGTCAACACTCTATTGAAAAAGCATCTGATTTTTATTCAGATGCTTTATATTAAATACTATTTTAATCAACATAATTTTTATCATAAAATTCTTTGTATTCTCCAGAAATAACTGATTCCATCCATTCTTTGTTTTCTAAGTACCAATCTATTGTTTTCTTTATTCCTTCGTTAAACATTACTGTTGGTTCCCATCTTAATTCTTCTTTTATCTTTGTTGGGTCTATTCCATATCTTCTATCATGTCCCAATCTATCTTTTACATGTTTTATTAGATTTTCGTTTATTTCTTTATCTCCTGTTTTTTCATGAAGATAGTTTATTATTGTTTTTACTATTTCTATGTTTTCTTTTTCGTTGTGTCCACCTATGTTGTATACTTCACCTTTTTTACCATTTTCATATACCATGTCTATTGCTTTGCAATGGTCTTCTACATATAACCAATCTCTAATTTGTTTCCCATCTCCATATACTGGTAAGTCCTTATGATTTAGAGCATTGTTTATCATAAGTGGTATTAGCTTTTCTGGGAATTGGTATGGTCCATAGTTGTTTGAACATCTTGTTATGTTTATATTCAAATCGTATGTGTCGTGATATGCTTTTGCTATTAGGTCTGCACTTGTTTTACTTGCTGAGTATGGACTGTGTGGGTTTAATGGCGTTTTTTCTGTGAAGTATCCTGTTGGTCCTAATGCTCCATATACTTCGTCTGTGGATACTTGTAAAAATTTATGGTTTTTGTTTTTATCGTAGTATTTTTTGAATACGTGTAGTAGGTTTTGTGTTCCCAATATGTTTGTTTTTAAGAATATTTGTGGGTCATGTATTGATCTGTCTACATGGCTTTCTGCTGCAAAGTTTATTATTCCATCTATTTCATTTTCTTTGTATATTTTTTCAAGTAGCTCTGTATCATTTATGTCACCTTTTATGAAGGTGAATCTATTTTTTTCTTCTACATTTAATTTGGATAGGTTGTCTATATTTCCTGCATATGTTAGACTATCTAATCCTATTATTTTTCTATCTTTATGTTTTCTTAGGTAGTAGTATACAAAGTTGCTCCCTATGAACCCCGCTACCCCTGTTACTAATAGTGTCATATGATCAACTCCTAAATTCAGATATTGTTTTCAGCAATATCCATTAGATACTGTCCATAATCAGTTTTCATTAATGGCTTTGCCAAATTAACCAGTTGTTCTTTATCTATAAATTCCATTCTATACGCTATTTCTTCTATTGAAGAAATATACATACCTTGTCTTTTTTGTACTGCTTCAACAAAATTCGCTGCTTCTAACAAAGATTGATGTGTTCCTGTGTCTAACCAAGCAAATCCTCTTCCTAACAATTCCACATTTAATTTACCTTTTTCTAAATATTTTTTATTGACATCTGTTATTTCCAGCTCTCCTCTTTCAGATGGTTCTAAATTCTTTGCTATTTCCACAACAGAATTATCATAAAAATAAAGTCCTGGAACTGCATAATTAGATTTTGGTTTCTGTGGTTTTTCTTCTAAACTAACAGCTTTGTTATTTTCATCAAATTCAACAACTCCAAATGATTTTGGATCTTTAACATAATATCCAAAAATTGTAGCCCCTTCTTCTAAAGAAGATGCTTTTCTAAGCTTTGGTCCAAATCCTTGCCCAAAGAATAGGTTATCCCCTAATATCAATGCGACATCATCATTGCCAATAAATTCTTCTCCTACTATGAATGCATCTGCAAGCCCTCTTGGCTTTTCTTGAACTTTATATTCAATATTAAGCCCTAATTCATTTCCATTACCTAATAATTCTTTAAATAAATTTATAAATTCTGGATTAGTAATTATTAATATTTCTCTTACCCCTGCTAACATTAATGTTGACAAAGGATAATAAATCATTGGTTTATCATAAACTGGTAATAACTGTTTACTAATAGATTTAGTTATTGGGTAAAGTCTTGTACCACTTCCACCTGCTAAAATAATACCTTTCATGACTTTACCTCCTTCGTAATATTGAAATCATCTTTAAAAAAAGCATACCATTCCATATCAACATATTTACCAAAATGATAAATATGATTTTTAAAAACCCCTTCTTTTTTAAAACCATATTTTTCATAAAAATTTATAGCTCTTATATTATTACTCAAAACGTTTAAATATATTTTTTCCAAGTTCAAAGTATTAAAACCATAAAATAATATTTTATCAGTTGCTTTTAATGCTATTTTTTGTCCCCAATATTTTTTTCTTATGACAATCGCATATTCAGCATTCTTATCTATATAATTAATATTTTTCAAACTAACAGTACCTATATAATTATCATTTTCATCTGTAATAGCATAATGTACATTATTTTTATCTTCCCAAGAAGATTTAATAAAAGAAATCATTTTTTCTTTAGAATATGGATATCTGGTAAAAACAAAATTTTTTGAAATTTCGTCATTCTCCACAAATTCTCTCATATAATCAATATCAGATATTTTTAAATCTCGTAATCTAATTTTGTTCATGTTATGATCCTATTATAAGTTTGCAATTTGCATACCCCATTTTTCAATAGTATTTTTTTGTATCAAGCCAAAAATAAAATACTCTACTATTATACCTAATAAGGCAATCATAATCAAACCAGCAAAAACACCAGCAGTATCCATAAAAAATCTTTTTTCATAAATGAACCAGCCTAGCCCACCTGAAGCACCAGAAGCGCCAAAGACCATTTCACCAGAAACTAATGCTCTCCATGCTCTTGCCCAACTTATTTTTAACCCAGTTATTAACTCTGCAAAAGCAGAAGGAAGCATTACTTGTAGTACTATTTGAGTTTTATTTAATCCTAAATTTTTACCTACTTCTAGTTGAGTCTTGTCGATATTTTTAAATCCAGAATAAGCATTTAAAAGCATTGGCCATAAAACAGAATGAATTATAACAAAAATAATTGAAAATTCACCAATACCGAACCATAATATTGCCAAAGGCAGTAAAGCTATCCCAGGAATAGGGTGTAAAATTGCACTTAAAGATCTTAAAAAAGCCCAAAAATCGTCAAATATAATTCCTAAGACTGCTAAAAAAAACGCTATGCTTACGCCTAATCCATAGCCATATAAAATAATTCTTAGTGAAGTTAAAGATCTAGTTACTAGAGATAAATCTAAAATTGATTCTATAAAATATTTTATTACAGCACTAAAAGGCGGTAAGGACAATGGAGAAACTATTCCCAATCTTGGAAATAGTTCCCATAAACTTATTATTATTATAAATGCTAAAGATATTTTTATATTTCTTTTCATAATTAAACTCCTAATTTTGTTTTCCAATTATAGCTAAAACATTTTCCCAATATAGTTCTTCATTTTTATCTAAATCATTTCTTAAATATCCAACTTTTTTCATAAATGAAATGAATCTTTCTATACCATAAGGTGTTGAAGTAAAATTTGTTCCTTCCCAAGTTAAGTATTCTTTTATTGTTTCTTTGCCCAAATCAAAATCTTGTGTTAATAATTCAGCTACTTCATCTGTATTATAGTTTATTTCATACATTGCTTCATTAATAGCATTAACAAATGCAGAATATAATTCAGGATTATTATTATGGAATTTTTCGGTAGCAACACTTACCAAAAAAGTAAATTTTTCTCCAGCCGCATCAAAAGCATCAACTACTTGATGAATATTTTCAGATTTTAACTCTTCAAAAATGTAAGGAGGAGATGTAAAATGAGCTGTTATTCCCCCACTACCTGAAATTAATGCATTAGCACCATCTGGATGAGCCATAGCAACTATATTCATATCTAATGCTCTGGCATTACCCAGTTCTTTTTCAGCAGCCATTGCTAATAAGATATGTTGAATACTTCCGGGAGATGGAAGAGCAATTCTATGAGTGGGTTTTATATCTTTTAAGCTTTTAATATTATCATTATTAGTTTGAAGTCCTAGTGGCTGTACAACTAAAGGTGTGGCCATTTTCCAAGGAGCACCTTTATCGACACCAATCAAATATGGGCCAACTCCCATTGATCCTATATCTAATTTTCCTGCAATTAAAGCTTCATTTATTGCAGCTCCAGAACCTAATGTCATCCATTCTACTTCTGTTCCAGGTGCATATTTTTCAATCAAATTCATATGTTTAACTACTAACAATGGTGCATAACCCAAACCAAACTGTTGAGCAATTCTAATTTTTCCAGAAAAAGAAAAAATAGTTACCAAAATTAAAAGTAAAAATACCAAGTTTTTTTTCATACATTTCCCTCCATTTAAAAGAATTTATTTTTCATTGTAATAAAACCGCCAAAAACAAATTTCTTTATATTATTTGAATGAGATGGTTTGATAAAAGCTGAAGTGTCAGCACCTCTATGAGAACCTGAAATAACTGCAACCCATTCATCTTTACTTATTAAACCAGCATCTTTAACCATAATGGAACTTTCAATAATTACCTTTGTGCCTTGACTTACTGTTCTTAGTGCATCAGCAAAAATTATGGATGGATATATTCCATTATAGTATTTTTGAAATGATGCTTCTATACCTTTTAAAATATGTGTACCAGTGAAAATTTTATAGCCATTTTTTTCTATCTGTTTTTTTAAGTTTAGGTCAAATTCATTTATAGATTCTTCTTTATATCCACTCATATGAGTTACAAATATCAATTCTAAGTTTTGAGTTTTTATTGTTTCCATCGCCTTTTTTGCAGTAAATCCAGTAGTTGAATTAATAATAATTTTTTTTATATGATTTTCAGTACAAAAATCAACTGTTTTTTGAATACAATTTATCGTGTTTTTTTCTTTACCATCATTTAAAAAATAAATTTTATTTTCCAACATTTTTTTCCAAAAACCTTTTTTGGTCTAAATTTGTATACAAATCGTGCCACAAATCAGTAAAACCTTCAGTATCTGGCCTACGTGGTCTCGTTAAATTATTATTGTATATTTTTGATATATGCCCAGGTTCTGTACCCATAACAACTATTTTATCCCCTAATATTATTGATTCTTGAATATTATGAGTTACAAAAATTATTGTAGTTTTTACCTTTTCCCATATTTTTAGCAATTCTTGCTGCAAAATTGTTCTTGTTTGAGCATCTAAAGCAGCAAAAGGTTCATCCATTAATAAAATAGTAGGTTTTAATGCCAAAGCCCTTGCTATAGCAGCTCTTTGTTTCATTCCTCCTGATAATTGATGAGGGTAATAATCTGCATAATCTTTCAAACCTACTAAATTAATATATTCTTTTGCTATACTTTTATGTTCTTTTAAATTTTTATTATCATGTTTAAGAGCAAAAAGAATATTTTTCTCTATTGTCAACCAAGGGAAAAGTTGGTTAAAATCTTGAAAAACCATAATAACATCTCTTCCTGGTTTTTCTTTTATTCTTTCTTCTATTTTTATTGTTCCATCAAAGTCCTCAAACCCTCCAACAGTTCTAAGAAGTGTGGATTTACCACAACCAGATGGCCCTAAAATAGATATGAATTCACCTTCGTTTATTTTAAAATTTATATTTTTTAAAACTACTAAATTATCAAATTTCTTTTCTTTTATTTTAATATCTATCATAAAGCTTTCCCTCCAATTTATGAACATTGATTTTCTTATCATTTTTTAAATATTCTTCATATTTATTTTTTATATCAAAAATTATTTTCTCTTCAATTATTTTTTCTAAAAAAATATCTTTATTTCTAATAAAAACTTGTGTAAAAACATTAGCATTTTTAAATATTTTTATTTTTTTAAGATCATATTTTTTTATAATATAATCACTAATTGGTTCCCACAAAAAAACATTGTAACTTGAGTCTATTTGTAATTTCTTTTCTAAATCATTAATATTGTCAATATATAAAATATCATTATATTTTTTGAAAAAATTTTTTTCTATGATATTCGAATTTTTATAAATTGAATCAGTTACAGTGTTTTCGCCTAATATAATCAATTTTTTAGTTTTTTCTTTCCCAACAACAATATGATTTCCACCTTCTATTTCTTTAATTATCTCTATATTTAAGCCTAAACTTTTTAGATTCATATATGGGATAATGCCTATTATAGAAAATGAATTTTTTTCAATATTTTGAATAAAATTATAGGTATGTGTTTTTAATATTATTTTATATAAATTGTTTGTATTTTCAGATAAATATAAAGAAAATGGGCTTGTTACAGAATAGATATTTACTTTTTCCTTTGCTATAATTTCCGAACTCAAATAATTTATTTTATTTAATATCTCTTTAAATTCTAATTTCAATTTTTTATAATATTTTTCCCCCTTGTTATTTATATTAAAATTTGTATCTAAATATCCTTCTTTTAATAGATTATTTACTAATTTAGAAATAAAAGAACTCGAATATCCTGTTTCTCTAGATAGAGCTCTTACTCCTATATTATCTTTTTTATTTTTAATGTCCAAAATAAATAATGTTTTAAATTTTATTCCTTCACCTATATATTCATTTCTTGTTAATAGTTTTTTTATTTCATCCATATAATCGTTCCCTTTATGTACATATTTTGTCCATCACAACAACATTATATCACAAGATTTTATAGATAACAAATAATTTTATTTATTAAAAAAACACTCTCAAATAGATTCAAATTTATATAAAATCTATTTGAGAGGTGATATAAAATTCTTATGATTAACATATTTTATTTATTATAGGGATATTTCAAATTTTCAATATCTTCTAAATTAACGACTTTAGGTAAAGTGTCAACATTTCTTAACCAGCAAAGATTATTTGGAAGTGGATTTATTTTTTTACTAGGTAATTTTATCTTTTCTTTCATATTTAAAGCCAAATAAGTATATATCATTGGGAAGTTCAATCCTAATTCTGTAAAAAAATTTATAGGAGTAAAAAATCTTCCTGGATTTATTTCTGTAGGTATGGGATTCCCTTCATAATCATATGATATATCGACTGTATAAATTCCATTCGGTTTTTCATCTATTGATTTTATTGCTTTTATTGACAATTCATTTATTTCTTCATTATCAATAGTAATCCCTTTATCTGTAACTCCTGTTACTCCTGATAAGGACTTATCCCCAAGAAGCCATGACAATCCTTCCCTCGTTTGAGCAATAATTAGATTTCCATCATCCCAAATTGATGTAAAGCTTACTCTCTTTGTAGATAAACATTTGGTAGCAGAAAATTTGCCCCAGCCTTCAAAATGATCTATCCAAGCTTTAGCAAAATTATAATCATCAGTTGGTAAAGATCCATCTCCACCCCCACCTTCGACATTTCTTATCCATATTTTACTATATTTATTTAGTATTTTTATTAAATCATCCTTCGTATTTAAAATAATTGTATCAGGAACATAAATTCCTCTGTCTTTCCAAATTTTGTTAGTATAATATTTATTAACTAAATTTCTAATTACGCTTTTAGAGGGTAAAAAATATTTAACATTTAAATTGTCAAGTATTTCCCTATTTTCTGATAATTTTTCAACTTCAAAATCATGGTAAGCATATATAAAGTCTGGTTTTGTTTTCTTAATTAAAAACACCAAATTATCTATATAATTTCCACCTCGAGCTGGTGGCATATAATATGTTTCATCAGCTTCTGATAAAAACACATGGTTTTTATTTGAAGTCATTCCCACAACATAAAATTCTTTTTCTTTTTTTAAAGAGCGTATAAAATTATTACCTCCAGTTCCTCCAGCGCCACCTACTAATACTTTTATCATCTTTTCACCTTCTTAACTTTTTAATATAATTTTTTATAATTTTAAAATATGATATTGCTGAGATTATAATATATAAAATAGATACAATAATTGTAATTTTATAATCATTAAAATAAAAATAATAAAATACAAAAAGAATAGAAAAGGTCAAAATATTTATATAAATTCTTTTTCTAAAGGTTATAAGTTTTTTATTCATAACTACTATCACAGTAACTAGTAAAGATATAACATATCCCATTACTGTAGCTAAAGCTGCTCCTTTAATTCCGATAATTGGTATTAAATATAAATTTAACAATATATTAACTACTACTCCTATTGATAAAACTAAAGGGGATAGATATGTTTTTTTTGTTACTTGAAATTGAGTTCCTAATATCTGATAAAGCATTAATAATAACGGCGCTAAAACCAAAAAAGGGAAAACTTCTACACCTCTAACAAAATCGCCCTCAAATAGTAATTTAAAAATGATATCTTTGAAAAGAAACATTAGAATAAAAAAATAAGTTGAAATGATAAAAAGAACTTCCCAAATGTTTCCTAGCATTTTTTTATAATCATTATCTTTCATGGTAGAAAAAGCAAAATATTGCCATCCACCTGCAAAAGCTGTATAAATTAATTGGCTAACCATAGCATACTTTGCTCCTAATGCATAAACTCCTAATTCTGAAGTTCCTAAAATATTAGTTATCATTATTCTATCCATAGATCTATAAACCCAATAAATTAAAAAAACAGGAGTTAAAGGCAAACCTATCTTTAGCAATTCTTTTGCTATTTTTTTATTAAATTTCCCTTTTAAAAAGAATTTTTTATTTTGAAACCAAAAAAATAACACTAAGACAGGAATAGTCATTATTTTTGCATAAATTAAACCATAATAAGAAAATCCTAAATTAATTAACAAGATAGAAAGTAAATAATAACCTCCTGATTCTAATAAACCAGAAATAACAAAAATTTTCCTTTTATTTTCCATTCTTGTTGGAGCTTGAATTGGACTTCTATTTGCTGAAAACAATAAAGCAACAGAAGCAAACATTATTATATTACTATGTTCAGATACTCCAAAAAATAAGTTTGAAAAAAATGAACTGAATACAATCAATACTATACTAATGATAATAGAATTAAACAATATTATCCTTTGAGTAGTCGTAGTTACATCATACTTATACTGTTGGTCATCTTTTTCAAAATATTCCCTAAACATAGCATCATACAAGCCCATTACTGCCAAAGGGGTTCCAAAACCAATAATTAAATTAAACATATCAAAAAAACCAAATGCTTCAGTATTTGGAAGCAGCCTTGTAATTACAGGCAATAATAACAAAGGTATTATTTTATTCAATACATTTATAAAACCATATGCCAAGAAATTTTCTACAAATAATTTCGCTCTGCTCAAAATATATCAGCTCTCATATTCATTAATAATTTTTATAACATAATCAATTTCTTCATCTTTCATTCCATCATAGATAGGTAAGCTTAATAAAGTATCTGCTAACTTTTCAGTAATAGGGAAATCACCTTTTTTATACCCTAAATATTCATAGGCTTCAGAAAGATGAGGGGGGATTGGATAGTGTATTTGAGTTCCTATTCCATTATTTCTTAGATATGCTTGTAATTTATCTCTTTCTGCTGTTCTTATTTCAAACAAATGCCAAACATGTTCTGAACCTTTTCTGGCTTTTGGTAACTCAACTCTTGGATTTGTTATTTCAGATAAATATCTATTTGCAATTTTTTCTCTTTGTTTTCTCAATTCATTGTAATGTTTTAATTTCACGTTTAACAAAGAAGCCTGTATTTCATCTATCCTTGAATTAATTCCTTCAATTTTATTGTGGTATTTTTTTTGACTTCCATAATTTCTTAACATTTTTATTTTTTCTGCTACTTCAACATTATCTGTGACTATAGCTCCAGCATCTCCAAAAGCACCCAAATTTTTGGTAGGATAAAAACTAAAACATCCTATATCTCCGTAGGTTCCTGTAGTTTTTCCTTCGAATTTAGCTCCATGGCTTTGGGCACAATCTTCTATCAAATATAGATTATGTTTATCTGCTATTTCTTTTATTCTTTTCATATTTGCTGCTTGTCCATATAAGTGGACAACCATTATAGCTTTTGTTCTATCTGTTATTTTTTCTTCTATTTTATTGGCATCTATATTATAGTATTCATCTGGCTCAACAAAAATTGGTGTAGCATCGTTTTCTGTAATACCTAATACTGTTGCTATATAAGTATTAGCTGGAACAATAACTTCATCACCTCTTCCAATATTTAAAGATCTAACAGCTAAAATCAATGCATCTAAACCAGAATTAACTCCAACACAATGTTTAGCTCCCACAAAATTTGAAAAATTATTTTCAAATTCTTCTACTTTTTTGCCTAATATATACCATCCAGATTCTAAGGCTTCTATTGCAGCTTTATCATACTCTTTTTTGTATTTTTCATAGCCTCTTTTTAATTCAGTAAAGTTTATTTTCATCATTCCAATAACCTTCTTTCACATATCTAAGAAAATCTTCATAATCTCTTATATAGTCTTCTTCATTATAATATTCAGATGCTGCCACACACAATACTGAATTTTCTTTTTTCCAATACATATCATGCCAAATTCCTTTTCCAACTAACAATGCTTTTTCTGGTGAATCTAATAAATAAGATTTTTTCTCTTTTCCGTTATCTAATATAACTTCTATCTCACCATAAGGACACCAAAGAACTTGATTAAGTTCTTTGTGTGCATGCATTCCTCTTTTTGTATTCACTGGAACATTGTAAATATAATATATTCTTTTTATTTCAAACGGAATATCTTTGTTTGATTCAAAAAAAGATAAGAAGCCTTTGCTTCTATTACCAAAAGTTTTGATTTTTATAATTTTATTCATAATCTACCTTCTAAAAATTTTTTAAAGAACCAGCCTTTAATTATAAGTTTTTCTGGTAAGTATTTTAAATTTTCTACTATAAATTTTTTTAATATATTTTTTTTTATATATAGGGTTTTTTCATAATTGTAATTCACAATTTCATGTTGGTAATTAGTTGCATATTTTATAAATCTTTTATTAACTAAATCTTCCGAAAATTCATTTTCTGATTTATTATTTTGTATCTCTTTGATTTTTTTATATTTTTGCAACAACAATTTTAATACTTGAGTAAAGTCTGTATAATCAGTCTTCATATCAACACTAGTGAATACACTATCATTGAAAAAAGGAATTCTAAACCATTTTCCCTTAGAATCACATATGATTGTAGGAGTACTAACCAGCATACTGTTAATTGACGTTGTGCCAGCACTACCAACATATATATCGCTAAGTTTATAAATATAATTTGGGTCAGGATAGACTTCACCTACAAACACAATATTTTTATCAATTTTTTTAGCTTTATTTTTATAATTATTAAATAAAGTACCATTTCCAACAACCAAAAATACAACATTACCTATAATTTCTTTTATTTCTCTGTATTTTTCAATTAATAAAGAAATGTAGTCTGATCTATTAGGTTCTAATCTACATACAGTACTAATAATAGTATAATTATTATCCTTTAAATTTTTAATTTTTTTTGTAACATCATTATTAGGGATTTCATTATTTTTTATGAAATCATTTGAAAAAGATACTGGAAAATATATTTTATCATCCCAAATTTTTTCTACCAGAATATTATTTATTGATAATAATTCGTTTGATTCAAAGGGGTTTAAGGGTAATAATCTTTTTTCATTATATTGCTTTCTTATCAAATTTAAATTATTTATTTCACCAAATTTAATTTTTTGAGTTAATAACAATATAAAATTTTTAACCTTTATTTTTGATGATATCTCATCACCCCAAAATCCTGCAGGATAATTGTGACTTTCAATAAAATCAGGATTAAATCTATTTATTTTATTAATTATTTGCTCATCTATTTTTCTTTTATTTTTTTTAAAAAAAGAAGGATTTACCTCGATTTTTGGATAATAGATAATATCAATTTTATTAAATATATCAGGGAAGTCCTTTTCTATTTCACCTTTTTTAGGAACCAACAATAAAATATTATAATTATTATCAATATACCATCTAATCTTTCTAGCTAAATATGTTTCTGAACCTCCCCTTTTATAATGCCTTGTTATTATTAATACATTCATTATTTTTTTCTATCCCATCTTAATTTATTAGCTTGAACTTTTTCAATATCTAATAATTCATCAGGTTTAAATTTAAGGGATTTATAAGTAGCAATCAAGTCTCTTTTTAATCTTCTTAATCCGTCTGGCTCTAAAGAAGCTGCATGATCGGTTCCCTTCCATGTCCTATCTAAAGTAAAATGTCTCTCATTCCATTCGGCACCTAATGTGTAAGCAGCTATATCAATTGCAATTCCTAAATGATGACCAGAAAAACCTATAGCCTTAACTCTTTTCCCATATAATTCTTTAAATTTTCCTACCTCTAACATCCTTGTATCTTTAAAAGGGACAGGATAACCCGACGTGCAATGATACAAAACTAAATCATTATTTTTATTGTTTTTTTCATAAAATTTTACAATTTCTTCTACTTCTTCTCTAGTTGTCATCCCTGTAGAAACATGTACTTCACCTTGGTAATTGTCACACAAATATTGATGCATTTCCCAATTGGTTGACATCGCTGAAGGTATTTTTATTAATTCTGGATTCATGCTTACAACTTCTTTTGCCGATGTCATATCCCATATAGAAGTTGAATAAATTATTCCTATTTCTTCTTCAGCATATTTTTTAAGTTCTTTATGTTGCTCAATTGTAAGTTCTAAATATTCTCTATGTTCTCCATATGTTTTTCCATATGAATTAACAGGATTTGGATGTGGAGCATTATATTCTTCTTCAGTTAACAATTCTTTTGGATTCCTTTTTTGAAATTTTACAACATCAGCATCACAAAATATTTTAGCTATTTTTATCATTTCTTTTGCTATATCGATTTCACCTTTGTGATTACACCCAATCTCAGCTATTACTTTTGGTTTTTTATAATTTTCTTCTAAATTAAAATTCATATTATTAATCCTCCCTTTTATTATATTCAATTATAAAGCTTACCGCTTCTCTTATGGCTTCTCTTCCTCCATCATTATTTAAAATAATATCAACTTTATCTTTTATTTCTTTCACAGCATTTTTAGGGCAAAAAGACCACCCAACTGATATTAAATTAGAAAGATCATTAATATCATCTCCAATATATGCTATTTCTTCTCTTTTATAATTTCTATCTATTAAAATGTCTTCTATTTTTGTGTATTTATCTTTTACTCCTGGATAGTAATTATCTATCTTTAGTTTGTTCATTCTACTTTTTACTATATCCGAGTTTTCTGATGTAATTACAAAAACTTCTATATCATTTTCTCTAAGTATTTCTAATCCCATACCATCTCTTAAACTGAATTCCTTTAATAATTCTCCATTATTATCAAAATAAACAGTTCCTTTCGTAAAAACACCGTCTACATCCAAAAATAAAGCCTTTATTTTTGAATTCTTTTTTTTATTTTTCCTAAGTCTGTTTTCTAAAAGATTTTCAACAATATACCAGTCGTTTGGTTCATCTATTTCTATCAAAGTATCTTCTGGCATTTTTACAATTCCTATATTTCCACCTATTCTAATTCCTGATTTTTCGAATTGTTGTTTAGTTGTACCGTATATTGCCCCATTTTCAACTAAATAACCTTCAAAATCTTGTCTTCTTGGCCTATTGTTGTAATCATAATTAATTGAATTTCCGCATTTATCCCAAATAAATCTCTTATTTTCTACAACTGTTAAAGCAGAATCATATGAATCTTTTTCAATTTTTTCAATTACTTTATTTATAGCTTCTTTTGTAGACAAAGGTGAAGTAGCTTGCAATAAAAATAATAAATCATAATCATGATCTATTGAATTCACAAATTCTTTCATAGCAAACTCTGTAGATGCTGTATCAGTTGAACTCTCTTCACTTCTTTGTAATACTTTTATTTTATCCGTATATTTATACTCTTTCTCAACATAATCTATTATTTCTTTGTCATCTGTAAACACATAGACCTGATTTAAATTACTATGATAAGCTTCACCTAAAACCCAAGTAAAAAGAGGTCTTCCTAACATTTTTTTTCTATTTTTATTTTTAATACTTTTTGAGCCTGCCCTTAAAGGAATCATTGCTATTTTTTTCAATTTACTTTACTCCTTAAATATATTATTTTATACTTTATTTTAAAATCATCGTATAATTCTAGATTTTTTTTAAAGGCATTATTGAATTCTTCTTTTAAATCATTGGTTTTAAAAATGTAAAAATTCATTTTAATATTACCTTTAAGAAGTTGATAAAGATTTATCAAAGCTGTGGATCCAAAAGAGAAAACATTTAAAGTTTTAATATTATTTTTTATCATCTTACTGCTGAAAATTTCTATTGGAATATTTTGAGGTATATATAAATCATTATTCGACAAATTCATTACATAACGTTTTTTTTCTGCTGGATGTTGTTTTATATATAATGTGCTTTCATTATTAATGTTATTATAAAAATAATTTCTTAAAGATTTCAACTGTGATATTTTAAATATATTCGGATCTCCTAGAAAAATATTAATAGTTTCACTATCGCTATCTAAAGTTATATCTTTCATTTTGTCAAAAATAATATTTAGGTGCTCTATAAAAGATTCATCGTTTAGGAGTTTATCTAAACTCAATGGTATTTTTTTTATTTTTTTATTAATTGATTTCAAATTATTTTTTGCAATTTCTGGATTTTGTAAAAATATCTCATCAACAAACTTTGACTTACCTAATGCATCGCCAGGAATGTTTAACAAGTTTGAAAATTTCTTAATATATTTTAGAAGATAATTAGATTTGAAATTTATATTTTTATAGTTGTCAACACCTTCTTCATATAAAAAAACATTCTTATCCATTTTTTTAAAATATCTCATAAAAGCATACTCAACCAAAACAGTATCATGTGCAATAAATAATTGATCATATTTTTTAAAACTTTCCAACTCATTATAAATTTTATTCCATTTGTTATAGTAAATAACTTTTTTAATATAACTTAATTTTTTTTGCTTATTAATAATATTTGTATCATTAATAAAATAAATGTCTTTCCAACTTTCTGCTTTTTTAATTTTTTCATAAAAATTTTTAGCTCCACTAAAATGATTTAGTATCACCAAGCTATTATTTTTCAATTCAAACGATTTTATAATTAAATTAATAATTAAATACTGATAAGGTTTAGTACATATAAAAAGTGAATTATTTTTTTTCATCTTTTGCCTCTTTTATAAAATATTTTATTTAAAAAAACCGGCACAAAGAATATAGCCAATAATATTCCTACTAAATATGCAAGGCTACTCATCAAATCACCTCGAAGCATAAATATCATATGAAAACTAACATATAAAGAAAAAATTAACCTTAAGTCGTTATATTTAAAAAACTCATCTGTAATCTTTGAAATTATTGAAAGTATAAAAGAAAACATAAAAATTCCAATAATTCCAAAATTTATGTATCCTTCGCCTGGAAAGGGCATTGACAAATTGGAAAACCACATATTATATTTTGTCATTAACATGTTTTCCGCAACTAAGGCTCCAGAACCTATAGGTTTATTGCTCCAAATAGACCTTGGAACCCAAAACAAAACCGAACCTAAAAGTTGTCTTCCGTAAGTAATATCATTAATTTCTGAATATTTTATTGAAGCCATAAAATTAGACCATGCGTCGTAATCTAAAGAGGTTAAAGCATATTTCACATCCAAAGTTTGCACTCTTGTTATAAAAGTATTTAGTAAATCTCCCGCTACTAAATCTCTATTATGTGTAAAAGCTTGAGAAAATGGAAATATAATAGTCAAAATTAATACCAAAAACAAAAATATTTTCAAATTATTAAATCTATTTTTATAAAAAAGAAAAAATAATGTTAAATATATTGGTCCAAGTGCATTTCTTTTCACAAAAAAAGGATTTTTAAAAATAATCAATATAATTAAAGACAATATAAATAAGAATAAATACTTTTTAGAATTTCTAAAATTTAAACTAGAGTGATACGCAATGTATAAAGGAAAAGAAAAAATAAATGTATTCAATATTAGCCCAGATGATCTTTCTAAATTTAAGCCTATTCCCACATTTGAAAATATATTTGATATAAGATAATCAGAAAAAACAAGTAGTATCAAAATACTAGCTATAAAAATAATATTAAAAGTTTTATCATTCAATTTATAATAATTAGGATTTATTTTTTTGATTTTAATTCTAAAGTGCAGTAAATTCTTAAAAGAAAAATAACTAACCCCAAAAATTAATAAATATAGATTAGTTAAAACAATTAGTCTTTCATCAAAAGGCATGGTGTTTGGATATCTCCCGGTTTCTGTTTGTAAAAGAGGAGCTAACCAAAAAAAAGTATAAAAAAATACCAAAAAAACACTGTCCATCAATGAAATTTTTCTTGAAAAAATATGTATTGCTGAAAAAACAATTATAAACAAAAGATTTATAAAAAAAGACAAATTAACAGTAGTATATATAGTCAAATTATAACCATAAATAAAAAGACTTACTATTGTTATTAATAGCATTACAGAAGTTTTTAAAATATATGCTATTTTTAAGTTATTATTTTTTGTAATAACGCTTGTCATAATTATGCCTCATTTTATATAGATTTATATTTTTCCTTAAATAAGTTTATATATCTTTTAATTATATTTTCTAAATCATATTCTTTATAATTATGTATACTATCTTTCATCTCATTAAATTTGTTAATTTTTTCAAACCATTCACCTTCATTAAATGGATCCTCTACATAAATAGCTTTCCCTTTTGTTACCTCATAAATTGAAGCCTTTTTAGTAGTTATAACTGGAGTTCCTAAATTCATAGCTTCTATAGGTGGCATCCCAAACCCTTCAAATATGCTAGGGAATAAGAATATTTTTGCATTTTTATACAAAGAATTTCTTTCTTCATTACTTATAAACCCTGTTAATATTATTTCATTTTGAATATTTAAATCATTAATTATTTTTTTTATTTCTGCTTCAGATTTACCTCCTACTCCACTTATTACTAATTTTTTTGGTATATTTAGATTTGATTCTTTTATTTTTTTCATTGTATATAGTAATGTCTTTAAATTTTTATGAGGTAAAAGCGAAGATACAGTATAATAATAATTATTTTTTTCAATATTATATTTATTTTTAATTTTCTGAAAATTTTCTATATTGTCTATACCAGTTATTGGATTATATATTACAGTTATTTTTTTTGAATCAATATCAAATTTTTCTTCAATATCTTTTTTTACAAAATTAGAAATAGCAACTATTTTATCGGCAGTTTGTGCGCATCTTTTCCAAGCAAATCTTAACCAAAGATTTTTTATTTTTGAAAAATATTCTGGATAATGTAAAGCTTGAAGGTCATGTATTGTTATAATATAAGGTATTTTTTTATTTTTTATCAATGGCTTGCTATAAACAGGTACAAACATTAAATCAATTTTTTCTTTTTTTGCATATTTATCTAAAAGTATATTTTCTTTTATTATTCTAGAGAAAACTCTTTCACTTTTAATAGGTAAAATTACTTTTTTAAAAATCTCTTTTTTAAAATATTTTTCAAATGATTTATAATTATCTTCAGTCAAGAATAAAATAAAATTAAACATTTTCTCATCTGCATAATTATTAAGTCCATCTAAAATATTTCTTATATATGATTCAGCTCCACCATTTTTTCCGACTTTTACCCATAATAAATCAATACCGATTTTTTTCATCAATTCTCTCCCCAAACTACTCTATTTATATAATCTGTATAAGAAATTATTATTCTCAATACTTTGTCAGAAACATTTGACATACTGTAATCTTTTACCAATCTCAATGTATCTTTTTCTTGAGTTTCTAATATTTCTAACCCCTGGAGAATTCTTTCTTTTTTTAGGCCGACCATCATTACAGAGGCTTCTTCCATTGCTTCTGGTCTTTCGTGTGCCTGTCTTATGTTTAAAGCTTTTAGCTTTAGTATAGACGATTCTTCACTTATAGTTCCACTATCGCTTAGTACTGCTTTTGCATTTTTTTGAAGTTTAATATAGTCATTGAACCCAAGTGGTTTCATCAAAGATATCAATTTGTTTAATTTTATATCTTTTGAATCTATCATTTTTCTCGTTCTTGGATGAGTGCTAACTATTATTGGCATTTCATATTTTTCTGCTATTGCATCTAAACTATCTATTAAATCGTTGAAATTATTTTCTGAATTTATGTTTTCTTCTCTGTGTGCAGATACAACAAAATATTTATCTTTAGTAAGATTTAGTTTTTCTAATATTTTTGAACTTTCTATATCTTGTTCTTTGTTTTTTAATACTTCATACATTGGGCTGCCTGTTTTTATAACTCTATCTGCAGGAATATTTTCTTTTATTAAATATTCTCTTGCTATTGAGCTGTATGTTAGGTTTATATCTGCTATATGATCAACTATTTTTCTGTTTGTTTCTTCTGGTACTCTTTGGTCAAAACATCTGTTTCCAGCTTCCATATGGAATATTGGTATATGTTTTCTTTTTGCTGCTATAGCACAAAGACAACTGTTTGTATCACCAAGTACCAAAAATGAATCTGGTTTTACTTCGTCTAATATTGGGTCTATGCTTGAAAGTATATTTCCTATGGTTTCAACTGGTGAACCTTTTGCGGCATTTAAAAAATAGTCTGGTTTTTTTAAATTTAAATCTTTAAAGAATACTTCGTTTAATTCGTAATCATAATTTTGTCCAGTGTGAACTAAATAATGGTCTATCACTTCTGATTGTTCCAACTTATTTATAACTTGAGATAGTCTTATTATTTCAGGTCTTGTTCCCACTACTGTCATGACTTTTAGTTTTTTCATCTATTTTAAACCTCCAAATAGTATGTATCTGGATTTTCTGGATCAAATAATTCATTTGCCCACATTATAGTTACCATATCTTTGTCTCCAAGATTTTCAATATTGTGAGTATATCCAGGTGGGATATCTATTACTTCTAATTTATCTTCGCTAACAAAATATTCTATTACTTTTTCTTCGTCTATTTTTCTAAATCTTATTACACCTTTTCCACTAACCACTAAAAATTTTTCATTTTTAGTGTGGTGCCAATGGTTGCCTTTTGTTATTCCTGGTTTAGATATGTTAACAGATACTTGTCCTCTTTCTTCTGTTTTCAATATTTCTGTGAAAGAGCCTCTGTTATCTACATTCATTTTTAATTCATATGAAAAATCGTTTTCTGGTAAAAAACTTAAGTATGTACTGTACAGTTTTTTTACCAAAGGATTTTCCATGTTAGGGATTTTTAAATTGTTTCTTGAATTTTTAAAACTTTTTATTGTATCAGCTAATTCACCGAGTTTTATTTTATGTGTAGTTGGAACAAAACAATAATCTCCATTTTTTGATGGTTTATTTTTTAATGCTTTTTTGAATTCTTTTAATACGTCATCTATATAACAAAGAGTTAATTCAACTTGTGGATCATTTACTTTTATCTCTAAATCTCTTGCTATGTTATAGCAAAATGTTGCTACGACAGTGTTATAATTTGGCTTGCTCCATTTCCCAAAAAGGTTTGGGAGTCTGTATATAAATACCTCTGTATTGTTTCCTTTAGCATATTGGAACAACAAATCTTCTCCAGCTTTTTTGCTTTTTCCGTATGGATTGTC
Organism: Geotoga petraea; assembly: GCF_900102615.1. Taxonomy (NCBI): domain Bacteria; kingdom Thermotogati; phylum Thermotogota; class Thermotogae; order Petrotogales; family Petrotogaceae; genus Geotoga; species Geotoga petraea. The sequence continues at coordinate 23,663 of NZ_FMYV01000008.1, forward strand.
TAATTCAGCTTGGATTGAAGAAGTTAACAATATTGGGCTTTTGTTTTGATTTTCTTTTAGTTTTTCTAAAAGTTCAAGAGTAAAACCATAGTTACCTTTCATGAAGTCTTTTGGATCTTCAGGTCTGTTTACACCAGCCAAATGAAAAACAAAATCGCACTTTTTTGTGAAATCATTCAATTTTTCTTTTGGAGTGTCTTTGTCGTATTCATAAATCTCTTCATAGCCAGAGTTCTTGAGTTCTGCTATTAAGTTTTTCCCAACAAAACCTTTTGAGCCTGTTACCAATATTTTCATTGTTCTTTCCACCTTTGTATTTCATTTCTTACATAGTCTAATTCTAACAATTTTTCTTTTACTTGTTCAACATTAAGCCTTTGAGTATTGAAAGAATTATATTCTTTATCTAAAGATAATCTTTCTTCGCCATCTTCAAAATACATTCCATAGTTTAAATCTCTTTCGTCGGCAGGAATTCTGTAATATTCCCCCAAATCTTGAGATACCGCAAATTCTTCTTTTGTCAAAAGTGTTTCGTGCATTTTTTCTCCGTGTCTTGTTCCAATTATTTTTATTTCACTATCTGAATTGAACAACTCTTTTAATGCTTGAGCTAAGTCCCTTATTGTAGAAGCAGGGGCTTTTTGAACCATTCTATCTCCTGTTTTTGCATTTTCAAATGCAAAAAGAACAAGTTCTACTGCTTCTTCTAAACTCATTAAAAATCTTGTCATATCTGGATTTGTTATGGTTAATGGTTTTTTATTTTTTATCTGTTCAATAAATAGTGGTATTACAGAGCCTCTTGAAGCCATTACATTTCCATATCTTGTTCCACATATTAAAGTTTTTTCTGGGTCTACTGTTCTTGATTTTGCAACTAACACTTTTTCCATTAACGCCTTACTCATTCCCATTGCGTTAATAGGATATGCGGCTTTATCAGTAGATAAACAAACAACTTTTTTTACACCTTTTTCAATTGATGCTGTTAATACATTATCTGTTCCAATTATATTTGTTTGTACTGCTTGCATTGGGAAAAACTCACAAGATGGTACTTGTTTTAATGCTGCAGCATGAAAAACATAATCTACTCCTGTTAATGCATCTTTTATGCTTTGTAAGTTTCTAACATCACCTATATAGAATTTCAATTTGCTGTTGTTATATTTCTTTCTCATATCATCTTGTTTTTTTTCATCTCTTGAAAATATTCTTATTTCTTTTATATCTGTTTTTAAAAATCTATCTAACACAGCATTTCCAAAAGATCCTGTTCCACCTGTTATCATTAGTGTTTTGTCTTTAAACATGTCAGACCTCCAGTTTATTTAAAATAATGTTTATATTTTTACTATAAAAGGGATTTAATTAAATTATAATATTTATTAGCACTTATTTCTAAAGTATATTTATTTTCATATGTCCTCCTTGAATTCTTAGATAATAAAGTATAATAATTTTTATCATTTTTTAATTTTAGTATTTTATTTATGGCTTCATCATCACTTAAATTACTAATATTAAAACCAAAATCATACTCTTTTAAACATATATCTATTTCTGAATCAATAGGAATATCTGCAATTATTGGTTTCCCTCCACTTAAATAATAATACGTTTTACTTGGCACAGACATTTCTTTTGATTCATTTCTTAAAGAAAGAAAATAACAATCAGCATAATACATTAAATTCTGATATTCATTATAATCATAAACGTAATCATAAAAATCAATATTCTTTAAATTTTTTTTTCTTTTTAACTCTATTAATTTTTCTTTTTTCCTTCCATTTCCAACTACAATGAAGTTAATTTTTTCATCTAATTTTTCTATTTTCTTCATTATTAGTATGAATCTTTCTAATTGTGGTATTTGTGCTTCTCCTATGTTTCCAGCATACAAAATATTAAAACCTTCTCCATAGTATTTGCTTCCTATATTTTTATTAATTTCAAGGTTATAAAGTAAGTCCTTTGACCAATTAGGAATATAGCTTATTTTATTAGAATTAACATTGTATTCTTTTGAAATATATTTTTTTTGGTCCCTACCTATTACAATTATTTTGGAGGATTTTTTTAATAAATATTGCGTTTGCTTTTTTAATAATTTAATTATAAAACTATTTTCTTTAGCTTGTTTTCTTCTAATCATTGTGTCAGGATGTAAATCATGAACTAAAAAAAGAAATTTAGATTTCTTATTTTCAGAAATTTTTAAAGCTTTATATGCAGTAAAAAAAGGTGGAATAAGAGAAAAAGCAATTTTATAATCTATTTGTTTTAATATTTTTTTTATTTTTAATGAGAACAAATAAAATAATAATATTTTTTGAATACCTTTGTTTTTATCTAATTTTGGCACTTTAATTCTTAATATATCTAAATTGTTATTAATTTTTTCAAAATTATTTAATTTTTTTTCAGGGGTCAAATACAATCTGTTTGGACTAATGACTAATATTTTTAAATTTTTACCTGATAAAAAAAATATTAAGTCCGACAATAGTTTAGAAGTTGCTTCTGTACCTGGATAAAAATTTAAAGTTAAAAGAACTAAATCATATCTTTTTTTCAAAGTTACACCCCTTTTTAATATACAGTAATTAGTTAATCTAAATTATCTTTCATAAATCTAAATACATTTATTTTATTGATAAGTATAAATTTTTCTAATTTTTTTCTAGATTTTTTTATACCCACATAATGCCTAAACTTATAGCTAAATTTTATATCCTTTACTTTTGGTTGATTAACATCAAATTCCCAAGGGTGCATATAAAAAACATAATCTTTGTTATTTCTCATATATTTTTTTGCAAGGTTATTAAAGACAATTGATGGAAATAATCTAAAATAACCTCCACCAGAAATAGGAATTTTCTTTTTAAAAACTTCAACTAAAGGCAAAGGAAATTCCATTATTCCTGACTTATGTAAAAATGGTTGATTGTTTTCGTTTTTTAGTTCTATTTTTCCATACCTGTCATGTATTGAAAAGCCATTATAACTTGAATCATATATATAACCTAAATTATATAAAATATCTAATAATTCATCTGAAATGGAAAAACTAGGAGCCCTATAACCAACTACTTTTTCACCAATTAAATCTTCTAATATAAACTTTGATTTTTTTAAATCTTCCTTTAATTCTTTTTTGGATAGATTATAATTCAATAAGTGCCCATAACCATGAGAAGCTATTTCATGACCTTTTTTATGTATTTTCTTTACTAAATCGGGTCTTCTTTCTGCTATCCAACCCAAAATAAAAAAAGTAGCTTTGACATTATGTTTATCTAACAAATTCAATATTATATCTGTACTATTTTCTACATTTAGTTTTTGTTTCTTCCAAGTTTCTGGAGGATATATAGCCCTTAAATTCTCAACTTGAAACCAATCTTCTATATCAAAAGTTAAATATATATTATTTTTCATATTAACTTATACCCATTTCTTTTAAACTTTTTGGTATCTTTTCTTTTTGGGAAGGTAAAATAAGTGCCTTCTTTTTTCATTTCTTCTGAATTATTATAATATGATTCAAAATTATTTAAAAAATCCATCATCAAATTTGCGCCTTTTCTTTTAGTGTATCTTATAGCTTCATCTAACTTTTTTATATCTGATATATCAACAAATTCTTGTTTATAAATCCTTCCACTATCTATTTCTTCATTTACAGAATGTATAGTAATTCCTATTTCTTTGTTACCATCTCTCATTTGCCAAAAAACAGGCATCATACCCTTATAATATGGTAAAGGGCCACTGTGTATATTGACTATTCCAAATTTCGGAGAATTTATTAATGATTTTTTAAATATCCTCGAGGCAGCAACTGATATTATTAAATCATGGGTTGAAGCCTTTTCTAGAAAATCTTTTGAATGTATTTTATTTGTACTAACATAATTTATATTCATTTTTTTACAATAATAATTTAAATCTTTTTTTTCAACTTTAGATTTTAGAAATTTTATCCCTACCTTGAAAGTACCTATAAAACCGTACATATTGTAAACTCTATTAAATAAATCTATTTTATTATTTTTACCAAGTGGCATTAAAGAAACCATACTAGTTATTTCTATATTTGGAGATAATTGATTAATATTTTTTGAAAACTCATCCCAAAATTCTCCTACATATATAGGATCCTCTTGAGTTATAAACATCACTTTCAACTACATTGCTCCTCTCTTCCATACAACTGCTTCCACAGTTTTTAGTATTATTTGTATGTCTAAAACAGAGTTTCTGTTTTTTACGTAATATAGATCATAGCTTAGTTTTTCTTTCGATTGTTCTAATGTTGCTGCGTATTGGTACATTATTTGTGCCCAGCCTGTTAGGCCTGGTTTTAGTTTGTGCCTTGCGTAGTAAAAAGGGATTAGTTCGTTGTATTCTTCTACGAATTTTAGTTGTTCTGGCCTTGGGCCAACAAAGGACATAGCCCCACGTAATATGTCAAAAAACTGTAGTGTTTCGTCTAGTCTTATTGGCCTCATTATTTTCCCTATTTTTAGTATTCTGTGTTGTTCGTCTGAAGCAAATTTTGCTTTTGTTTTGTCTTCGTTTTTCATGCTTCTGAATTTGTGCATTAAAAATGGATTTTCGTTTATTCCCATTCTTTCTTGTTTAAATACTATTGGAAGTTTGTCTTCTAATAGTATTATTAGACTTATTATTAACAGAAATGGTGAAAGAATTATTAATGAAACCGTAGATATTAATATGTCTAATATTCTTTTTCCAGGGCTTTCTTCTATTTGTTCAAAGGCTACTTCGTAGTATTCTTTGAATTTTTCTGCAACTTTTATTGGGATTCTTTTTAGTTCTTTTTCTACCATGTTTGGAAGATATTCTACTTGTACCCCTCTACTTTTGTATTCTTTTAGTTTTGGCTTTACCAGTTCTTCTAAATATGGGTCTGCTACCAAAATTCTATCTATTTTTGGCTCTACGTTTTTTTTGTATTTTTGTGTTTTATTGTTTCTTGCTTTGTCTCTTATGTCTTCGTTTAATATTCTTTCTTCTACTATTTTATCGAGTCTTGTTGGCGATGGGTTTATGAACTCAACAAATCTTTTTTTGTTTAGTGTCTTTTTGCTTATTTCTTCTAATATATCTCCCATTTCTTCTTCTCTACCTATTACAAGGTAATTTATTGGAGATTTTCTTTTTATATATATTTTGTATTCTATTATGTGTATTAATGGAAAGACTATTACAGCGAATGTGAAATTATATATAAATATGAATCTGTTTATGTGCTGAGGTATGAAAACATAGAACAATAGTATTATAACAAATCCTATTATTGTACCTACTATTGTTCTTATTATTTGTTCGTTATAATTTTTCATATGTTCTTTGTCGTAGTTTCGGAAAGCATAGATACCTAATTCGATTAAGAGAGAGAATATTAAAGATATGATTATGTTTTCTGTTATTATGTAGTTTAGCGTAAAAAGCATAATGTAATCGATTATTTTTACGAGCCGTTTCAAAATGAACACTTCCTTGTCAAAATCACTTTGTGATTTTGGTTGTTGGTTGAGAGTGAGAATTTGTTTTACAAATTCTCAGTTGTTTGTTGTTGGTGAAACAAAGTGCCTAAACTCCCCTGTGCTTCGCACTTCCCCTCTAACACATTTAGAGGGGATTAGCTTCTAAAAACCCCGGGATAGAAATCAGAGATTTCTGTTGTTGGTTGTTGGAAAAAACTAAAAATCTATTAGCTGTTTTGCAAAAATAAATTTGTTTTTTTGGAATTTTATGTTTGTATTCTACATTTATTATTTTATCATAAAATATGAGTATTTTTGTTTCTATGTGGGTAAGCATGTGTTATTGTATCATAATTTTTCGTTTTAATCACGGGATTTTAAAAAATGTTATGTTTTTGTTATTTTTTTATCAAGTGATTAATGAATTCGAGGAGCGAATTCGGTTGGAAGTTGGTTGGAATAAAACCTCTAAAACACCCCGTCAGTTTCACTGACACCCCTCTAATGGTCATTTTAGAGGGGATTAGTGCCTAAACTCCTCCCCTGTTTCACAGGGACTCCTCTTACACATTAAGAGGGGATTAGCTTCTAAAAACCCCGGGATAGAAATCAGAGATTTCTGTTGTTAGTTGTTTGTTGTTTGTTGTTTGAAAAAAAGTGCCTAAACTCCCTTGTGATAGAAATCAGAGATTTCTGTTGTTAGTTGTTTGTTGTTTGTTGTTTGAAAAAAAGTTTAATATCAAATATGTACTTAACCAAAAACTAACAACAAGAAACCAACAACAAAATAAATTACTTTGTAATTTATTTTATGAATATGTATGTTGGGTTGGGGATGGATTTTTGGATTTGTTCTATTGTTTCTATGGTTGTGCTTTTTTGTTTTATTAGTATTATGTTGTTGTTTATTGTTGGGTTGTATAGTATGTATTCTGGGGAATCTATGTTTGTGAATTTTGTTATTGTGTGAGTTTTTTGTTTTGTTTCTTCGAATTGTTTTATTTTTTCTTCGTAGTTTTGTGGTTTTGTTGGGTCTGTGTATGTGTATTCTGGGGTTATTTTTTTTATTTGGTTGTATATTTGTTCTGCAAAGTTTGTTGGGATTTTTTGTGATGTTTGGATTACTGCTATTTTTGTGTTTTGGGTTTGGTATAGTTTGTTTATTATTTTTTCTATTTCTTTTTCTGAGTTTAGTGTTATTTCTGGATTTTTGAATAGTGTTTCGAATTCTTTTTTGTCTTTTATTGTGTTGTCGGATGATTCTTTGACAAATACTCCCAATATTCCAAGGAATATTCCAAGTACTCCGCCTATTGCGAGGATGAGTGTTTTGTTTGGGGCTATTGGGTTTTCTGGTTGGTATACTACTTGAACCATTGAGAATTTTGGTGTATATAGTTTTTGGCTCATTCTTTCTTGTTCAAGGGTGTTGTAGAACATGTTGTATTTGCTTTCTATTACTTTTTGGTCTTTCATCATTTGTAGGTATTGGTATACCACAGGTGATTTTTTGTTTATTTCAGTGTCTATTACAGAGAGCATTTGTTGGTAGACCTGTTTTGTGACGTCGAATAGTTCCAGCTGTGTTTGGGTTTGTATGTATTGGCTGAATTTTTCTCTGTCTGTTACAGAGAGATATGTCATATTGTTTTCGAGTAGTTTGTTTTGTTGTTGTTTTAGTTCGTTTTCTGTTACTGTTATTACGGATTCGAGTTCTCTTATCCTGGGTGAGTTTGGTTGGTTTAGTTTTAGTGTTTCGAGCTCTATTTGATAATTTATTAGTTTGTTTTTTAGATTGGATAGGTTGCTTTGTGATGCTGTGAGCATTAGTTCTTTCATTTCTTCGCTTGTTTCTGCAAGGTTTTTTTCTATACTTTGTAGCGTTATTTCGAGTTGTTGTTTTTCTTGATCCATTTTTAAAAGTTTTAGGTATGTTTCTTCGTAGTAGTTTATGAGGTCTGTTTGGATTGCGTCGTCGCTTATTTTGTTTTCGATTTTGTAGTCGAATACTTGTTTGTTTATTTTGTTGAATTGTTGTTCCAGGTCTGTGAAGATAGATTCTATTTGGTTTATTGTTTTGTTGGATCTTCCGAGTGTGTATTCTTTTTCGTAGTCAAGGTAGTATTGGTATGTTAGTGATACTATCGAAGCAGCCTGTGTTGGGTTGCTGCTTTCATAGCTTATTTTTACGAAGTTTGTTCCTTCTACGTTTTGTATTGATATTTTTTCTCTTATTGATTTTATGAATCCTCTTTTTGTGTATTCTATTCCTCTTATTTCTGATAACCAGCTTTTGTTTTGGTTTGCTTTTTCTACCATGTTTAGTTGGTCTACTACCTGGCCAAGTACTCTGTCGGATTTCATTCTTTCTATTTCTGTTGTTAGAGAGTTTGTACTTCCACCGCCAGAAGGGATGGATATCCCCGCCATTGAAGCAAGACCAGCGTATTGACTGAGCGATGATGTCGAAGAAGTTTGGCCTTCGAACTCGACAAGTTGTTCTGCTTTGTATGTTGGGGTTGTAAAGTAGAACAGGTATATGAGAGTTATTGCTACTGTTGCAACGAATATTAACGTGAATGTCCATTTTCTTCTTTTGAATATTCTTATTATGTCTGAAAAAGTTAATTCCATCTCTTGGTTTTCCATGTTTTTCCTCCGTTATGTAGGGTTATTTGTATTTAGATATGTTTATTGGTTGTTAAATACCATTCTTATTTTAACATATATTTTTATGTATGCAATTTAAATTTTTGTTTTTAAGTATATTGTTATATGTTATTAATATATCAAGTGATTAACGAATTCGGGGTAGAAATTGTAAAACAATTTCTGTTGTTTGTTGTTAGTTGTTGGTTTTTTGTTGTTGGTTGTTAGTGATAGAATGCAAGGCACTCTGGTTGCTGGTTGTTAGAAGGTAGTCAAAAAAGCTGCTTTTCAGCAGCTTTTATTTTGTTGATATTTTTAATAATTCTGAGATAAATGTCTGAATATTTAAATATGGATTTGGGTAATACTCATATCCGTGTATTTCTTTTTTATCTTCTTGTAATTTTTGCTCTTTTATTTTATTAGCTCTTTTTATATATTTTTCTTCTTGTAATCCTTCACATACACAAAGATATTGTCTTCTAATCATTCTTTTTTTCACTCTCTTGAAGGTTTATGAATTTTGTAAAATCCACATATGGGAGGGCGCCATAATTACCTTTGAAATAGTTTATTAAGTAATTATGGTCATTTCTAACTTCTTCACTACCAAAATCAGAGAGTCTATATATTATACTTTCATAGGTATCTGTGTCTTTTTCTACAAAGTTTATTTGATCTCTTCTAAATATTTTGTTGTTTAAATATATTGGATTGTGCGTTGTGAATACTAGTTGAGCACCTATTTTATTGATGTTTTGGTTGTTGAATAATGATATTATCCCTTTTATTAGTTCTGGATGAATTGCAGAATCAAATTCATCTATAACTAAAGTTCCACCTTTTTGAAATAATTGTTCAAACATTAGAGCAAAATCGATTAATTTAAGTGTACCTCTTGATTCCATCAATTCCGCGGGAATTACTGTATTATTATATATCGAAACTAATTGAAATTCTGATTCATCTTGATTTTCTTCTAACTTTTTTCTTTTATGAAATGCTACTTTTTGAGGGCCAAAATCTGAGCTTTTGAAGAATCCGTCTAATATTTTATTCCAAATAAAGACATTGTCTTTTTTTATTTCATTTTGTTGGAATTTTAAACTAGCCTTTTTTATGGTAAAGTCACTTACAACTATGAGTTTGTTTTTGAAAAAATCTATTATTGTGTCTGTTATTTTGTTGCTTATTATGTTTTTAAATCCACCAGTTAAAAAAAGTGTTTCTTTATCTAAGTTAGAATTTAGTTGTTGTTGTATTTTTGTCAAAAAATCTTTTTTCATTTTAATTTTTCTTAAAGCTCTTTGATTAGTGTTTATTATAACTTTATTTTTTTCTCTTTTAAATATATTTATCTCATTTTTTTTGCTATCAATAATATCTAATTTTTCAGAAAATATTTCTTTTTCTTTTGATAAAAATTTTGTTTTTATCGAAAAGCTGTATTTATAATTTTTATTCTGGTTTATAAAATTTATTTCAAATTTTATTGGGTTTTCTTCTTCTTGATAAGCAAAAGGAAACAGCTCTATAGTTTTTGATTCATATGAACCTGTATTTAGGTTGCCGTTTAATATTATATCTCTCATTATTGATAAAGACATTATTAAGTTTGATTTTCCACTAGCGTTTGCTCCATATATCACAGAACATGGTAAAATCCTTAACCCTTTTTTTCTTATTAAATTTTCATTATGAGTTTTTTCTGCTCCAGCTTTTAAAGAATATGTCGTTTCATTTTTAAAAGATCTAAAGTTTGTTACTTTGTAGTCTATTATCATTCTCTTCACCTCCCTTTTTGTTATATTATATATTATTTTTATATTTTTTCAAAACCATGGAGGTTTTTGCTCATATGCGGCGAAAGAATGTGAATGCTAGAATTGCTTTGCAATTCCAGTTGTTGGTTGAGAGTGAGAATTTGTAAAACAAATTCTCGGTTATTTGTTGTTGGTTGATAGTTGTTAGTTGTTTGAAATAAAACCTCTAAAACACCCCGTCAGTTTCACTGACACCCCTCTAATGGTCATTTTAGAGGGGATTAGTGCTTAAACACCTCGCGATAGAAATCAGAGATTTCTGTTGTTGGTTGTTTGTTGTTTGTTGTTTGTTGGAAAATCAAAGGCAAAATCTCTAAAACACCCCGTCAGTTTCACTGACACCCCTCTAATGGTCATTTTAGAGGGGATTAGTGCTTAAACACCTCGTGATAGAAATCAGAGATTTCTGTTGTTAGTTGTTGGTTGGAAAATCAAAGGCAAAAGGCCTAAACTCCCTTGTGATAGAAATCAGAGATTCCTGTTGTTGGTTTTTTGTTGCTGGTTGTTAGAAGGGATTTAAAAAAGCTGCTTTTCAGCAGCTTTTATTTTATGTATACGTATATTGGGTTTTTGATTGTTTTGTTTATTTTTTCTATTGTTTCTATTTCTGTGTCTTTTTCTTTTATTAGTACTATGTTTTTCTGGATCAGGTTTTTGTATAAAAGGTATTCTGAGCTTTCTATTGAATTAAATCTTACGATGAATTTTTCTTTTTGTTTGTCTTCTTCAAACTGTTTTATTTTTTCTGCGTATGGTTTGTTTTCTGTTGTGTCTGTGAACTCTATTTCTGGATCTATTGTTTTTATTATGGAATGAACTTTTTTTGAATGGTTGTTTAGGTTGTTTTGGGTTTCTATTATTCCGATTTTTTTGTTTTGTGTTTCGTATATTATGTTCACTATTTTTTCGAGGTCTTTTTCTGATTTTATGGTTGTTTCTGGTATTTTGAACAATGTTTCAAATTCGTGTATGTCTTTTATTTTGTTGTCGGATGATTCTTTTACAAACACTCCCAATATTCCAAGGAATATCCCAAGTACTCCGCCTATTGCGAGGATGAGTTTTTTGTTTGGGGCTATTGGGTTTTCTGGGACGTAGCTTGCAGTTATTATGTTGAAATTGCTTTCGTACAATGATTTTTTTAAGTTTTCTTGTTCAAGTGTGTTTAGTATTGTGTTGTATTTGACTTCCAATATTTTTTGTTCTTTTTGTAAAAGGAAGTATTTGTACATTATAGGAGATCTACTCGCTATTTCTTGGTCTACCAGTTCAAGCATTCTGTTTGTTACCTGTTCTGTGATGTCAAAGAGTTCTAACTGTGTTTTTGTTTGGATGTATTCGTTGAATTTTTCTCTGTCTATGGTGGCTAAAAAGTTCATATCACTCGATAATATGTTTTGCATTTCTTCTTGAAGTTGTTGTTGTTGGACTTGAATAGTCGAGCTCAACTCTCTTATTTGTGGTGAGTTTGGTTGGTTTAGTTTCAATGTTTCAAGTTTTATCTGATTTTGTATTATTTGATTTTTTATTGTTGTTATATTTGAATTTGATGAGTTTAACAGTATGAATTCTTTCATTTGAGGATCCATTTCAAAGAGATTTTTTTCTATTGTCTCTTTTTTTATTTCTAAATTAGCTTTTTGTGATTCAAGCTGAATTTTTTGCATGTATGTATCTGCGTAATATTGGATCATTGGGTCTGTTTGTTCTGTGCTGGTTGTTATTTTGTTTTTTGTCTGAAAATCCAGTAGTTCTTTGTTTACTTGGTCGTATTGTCTTGAAACATCGTCAAATACATTTTGAAGTTGTGTTAGATATTTTTCAGTATCTTTAAAATAATTTTCTTTAACAAATTGTGTGTAATAATCGTATGTTAGTGACACTATTGAAGCGGCTTGTGTTGGGTCGCTACTTTCGTAAGATATACTGAGCATGCTTGTATTTTCAACTGTTTCAATAGTTATTTTATCTTTTATTGATTTTATAAACCCTCTTTTGGTGTATTCTATTCCTCTTATTTTAGCAAGCCAGTTTTTGTTTTCTTCTGCTTTTTGTACCAAGTTTAATTCGTCTACCACTTTTCCTAAAACAGCATCTGATTTCATTTTTTGTATCTCGTTGTCTAACCCTGTGTCTCCTGTTGAACTGCTAAGGCCCGCAAGCGCTGCAAGACCAGAAGCATCTCCAAAAGATATTGAAGAACCAGATGATTTTTTGTATTCGACTATTTGTTCTGCTTTGTAAGTTGGCGTTGCAAAAAAGAACAAATAAACTAAAGTTATTAAAACAGTTGTTATGAATATTCCAACAAACAACCATTTTCTTCTTTTAAAAATCCTTATTATGTCTGAAAAAGTTAATTCCATTTCTTGGTTTTCCATTTTCACCCTCCGATAATAAAAAAAATAAAATTAAAAATAATATTAGTGTGTACGTTCTTTGAGTCAATTATAGCATATATAAAGTAATCCAAGTTAATGCCACTTTATGTTTTATTAAATTCTTATATCACCTGATCAATTAATTTTTCATTTGCATTTTTGATTGTATATAATTAATTAATCAAACGTTCGATTAATTAATTTATTACTATAATATATTTATTTTTTAAATTAATTGGTTAATCTTTATTTTATTTTATATCATAAATTAAAATTATGGTATAATTTTTTTAATGGAATCTAATTTTTGGGGAGGTTTTTTTTATGAAAAAATTATTATTTGTTTTTTCATTGATTTTAGTATCGTTATTGCTTGTTTCATGTTTTCCTGGACAAGAGCAAGATGAAACGATCAATTTAACTATTCAACCAGATTCGAGCTCTTTTATTTCAGAATATGACGGTCACACGGTTAATTGGAATAAGATTGAATATTCCCTTTTTTATAATGGAAACTTTTTAAAAGAAGGGGACCTAACTGTTAACGAAATCTCTGGACCTTTTGTTTTTAGCAATTTGGTTTCAGGGAATTATGAAGTTAATATTAGAGTTATTAACGATGGATTTGTAATAGCTAAAATACAAAAATCATTTAATTTAACAAAAGATAATAATACATTTAACGCTAGTTATGAAATGATGGATAGTAATTTAGAAATTGAAGTTACAGACAATAGATCAGATAAATCTTTGGATGTTACTCATAATATTATAATTAGTAATGAAAGTGGTATTATTGCAGAAGATTCTATCACTAATGAGGCAACATCAAATTTAGTTTTTAACCCTGGTTTATATACTTTAACAATTAATCAAATAACCACTGAAAATGATACAACTATATCTGCAACAACAGTTGTAGAAAAATCCAATTTTTATTCTCCTGGTTATAAATATGTTTCCACTTTGGAAATTACAGATGATTCAGTGGATTTATCTGACCCTGAGACCCCAGTTGACCCAGAAGACCCTGATGATTATGATGTTGATTTATCTTTTGACATTTCTGATGCAGTTGCAATTGCTTCTAATAGCGAAGAAGAGTCAACAAATAGCCTCAACAGAAGCAGATATAGTATCCCAGATAACTATGGAAAAGTTTTAACTCTAAAAGATTTAAAAACAAAAAGCAGTAGTTCAAATAAACTTGTAAAAATTTTGACAGATGGCTCTATTGAATCAATAATGAATCTCCCAGAAGGGTATAACCCTCCTGAAATAGCTTATGTTTCAACAGAAGAAGACGGGAGTGTTTATATAATCTTTAGAAACTTTTTAAGTTTTAACAATGGAGATAGAAGATTTACTGCACAATTTATAAGAGTTTTCCCAGATAACGAGTTTCAAGTTTTATGGCCTTTAGATCCTTTCATTAATGATCCTTGGAATGAAGGAAATATTGAGGTTAGAAATGATTATTACCAAGAAGGTGAATCAGTTTTAAAGGCAGATAATGGTTATATATATTTCAAAACTAATAATTGGAAAAATGATGGAGAAAAGAATAATATTTACGAATATAGGCCCAATCAAAATAACACTCCAGAATTAGTTACTCCTGATTACAAGTTAAGAATAAGAAGATTCAAAGCGGATGTTGATGGAAACATTTATATTGAATTTTCAATGGGAGGAAACTCACAATTCAAAGTCTATAAAGACGGAACATACTATGAAAGCAATATTTATTATTCAAATACTGATTATGCTAATAACATTCAAACTTTTATTCCACAAAGGGAAAAATCTGGAATAGTTGCAAACGGAAGCGATATAAGAGGTAAAAACGGAATAGTTAGAATAGACATTGAAACAGACAATTATGAAAAAGATTTTGACTTCATTTCTGTTTTTAACAATAATCATAATACTGATTATAGAAAGTACGAAAATAACGACAACGATTATATTATAGAAGAAAAATCTAATGATTATTTAAGAAATTTAAATTCTCAATTCTCTTTTTATGAAGTTGATGATTCTTTTTATACAAATGATGCTTTGGATTTAGATAAAATAAATGCTTTTATCTCCAAATATTCAACAGATACTAATTTAGAAATTACAGCTAACGATATTGAAGATATAGAAAATTGGGAAAAAGTATTTTATGAATTTAGTGATTCAAAGGATGAAACAACTTTACGAAATAAAGAAATTATTTTAAAATATTTTTTTAATGATGATGAAGAAGTATATAACAACATAAAATCATTATTAGATAAAACAACAATTTACGAAAATAAAGTGTTTTTTGATGAAAGTGATTCTTATAGAACCCCAGATTTTAGAAAATATGAATGGAAAGATACTCTAAAAAATGAAGATGGTTCTTTAAATAAAGATTTTGTCGATTTTATTTTTAGAGATAGGCAATTTAAAGATGATGAAATAGAATACCTTAAAAATTGGTCTCAATATCATACTTGGGATACTTACAATCAAGAAGATCCTTTATATGATTTTTATAAGAAAATATATGACAAAGATTACAGAAATATAGTAGATGCTGCAAGAGATTGGAATGTTAGCTATGATTGGTTTTTTGATGAAAAATATATTCAAACTTTAAATTTATATCAATATGATTTTATTACAGAGTTGTTGGCAAGTGATGGGAACATCGATTTCTCAAAACTCGAAAAACTAGTTAGTTATTCTATGCCTAAATTCTCATTATCTCAAGAGAATAAAGATTTGTTAAATAGCTGGGATGGCTATTATTCTCAAGATATATTTACTTCAAATTATCTTGATTCTATGCATTTAGAAAAATTTTATGAATTTTATTCTGAAGATTTATTTACTATATTGAATGATATTAATTCTGCTAATGATCATAGTGTATTAACTCATAATGATACTTTATATGTTCCTGAATTTTATTATTTTGAATGGTCTGATTTTATGTATGATGACATGGGAAACTTAGATAGAGAGTTATTGAGTTATTTTTTAATGAATTTTGATGCTAATGCAGGTGTATCTAGAGATTCTACTCAACTATCTTATCAATTTACTACTCCTGAAGGAACTCATATAATTGTTGATTTAATAAAAAACAATGATTTAACCGATGAAGCCTACAATGCTTTTTTAAATTGGAATAATTATTTACCAAGATATTATAGTTACAATGATTCTTATATTTACCCAGCTATAGATGATATATCTATTTATAAATACGCTCATTATTTATATGAGTATGGTTCAAAAGAAGAAAAATTAGTAAACTTAACAGAAAATGTTTTAATTCCTATAACTGAAAAGAGTACTTCTACCACATATGAAATAAGGGACGTATATTTAGATGATGCTGGAAATATAAAAACAAATACTATATTAAAGTTGTTGGAAAACCCTTATGAGGATTATACAGAGACTCAAATTAATCTTCTAAATAATTGGGATGGTATTTTTCATAATGACTGGGAAAGTTTTGAAGAAACAAGCACAGAATATAAAACCCATTATATAGTCAATGAAATTTTAGAAAATATAAATGAAATAAGTTTAGATTTTTTAACTAATGCTGAAGATAAAAATTTAAAATCTATGAACTATTATAGATTAAAATGGGACAGTAGTTTATTAAATGCTTCAGAAGAATTAGATGAAACTAAATTCAATAATTTTATAAGCTATTTTGATGGAATAATTGATTCTTCAAAATACTCTTTTGAAGAAGTTCAGAACTGGAACATGTATTACAGAACAGATAATTCTTATGATGGAGAATACGAAGACCCTTATGGATTATTAAACTCTAATATGATAGAAAAATACAAACTATTCATTTCTCCTCTTAACAACAATATTCTTAAGAAAACTGAAAAAAATTATAAAACCTTTTATGTAAGAAAATTTGAATTTAAGGATAAATTCTATGATGATTTAGGAAATTTATCTGAAGAAAAATTAAATTATCTTTTAGACTTATATGATTTATACGGATTCACATATGATAGAACCGCCTTATTGGAAGAGTTTAAGAATTGGAACGAATATTTTTATTATATTTATGATCGCTCTACTTATGAAAAAGAATTTTTGAACGATGAAATAAGCCATTTTTTCAAAAATATTAGATATGATAACAATAATATAAAGGCAAATCTTATGGCAGAAATACCAAATGATTTGATTGATAGAATTTATTATAAAGTATTTACTCTTAAAGACAAATTTTTGAACGAAGATACCTCAGTTAATCAAGAGTTAGTTAATGAATATTTATCATATTTACCTTTAGAAATTTCTGAAGAAATGTTTAATGAAATATTCGGAAATACTGAATATATTCTTCCAAACTATTACGATGAATATACTGATTCTGATAACGACTATATAAAAGAAAAATATGATACTTTTTCTAAATACTATTCAGATTATTCTTCAGAATTGTTGTATAACTTGAGTAAAAATATTACAAATTTAAACTCTAAATCGTTTGGATTATTTTCAAAGTATTCATCACTAAATACTTGGAGTATGAATATTTATGAATTTGACTGGAACCCAGATTACTTAAATGCAGATGACACAATAAACAAAGAAAAGTTTACCAAACATTTCAACGATTACTTTATAGATGGTTTTAATTATATTGAAGAAGAAAAGATATTCGAAAATCTAAATAACTGGGATGGAATGATATATCGTATAGATAATAATAACCAAAATAATCCATTTTACAAAAATAATGTCGAACCAAAATTTATTTATGATTTTGCTGTAGAATATACTAATTTTATAAACAATTATTTTGATGGAATTTTGATTAGCGATTGGTTACGAGATAATGTTGGAAATTCTTATATTAGTTTTTATAATATTAAGGAGCTTTTTTATGATAGCAATGATAATTTATACGCTATGTACAGTAACACTTGGGGAGATAGTTTAGATGGACTATCAATTTTCAAATTAATGAATTCAAATTCTGATAAAGATTTGGATTATTTAACAATAGAACATACAGAATATGCTCCATCTAACGTCGAAATAAAAGGAGATTATATTTACTACATCCATTCAGAAAAAAAAGATCAAAGTACTTCCTATAAAAAAATTGCCAGATTACATTTAACCACTAAAGAAACAGATAATTTGTTGGATATTTCTGGAATGCCAAAATTAGATATTTATGATTATGACGTGACTTCAGATAACTCAACTATGTTTTTGAGTGCCATTGATTGGAGCAAGATTGAAGATGTAGTTATAAAAGTTGACTTAGTCAATGGAACATTCACAAAAATACCATCTAATATGAAATTAGATTCAATAAAAGTATTTTAAATCAAACAGACAGCTATTTTTTAGCTGTCTGTTTTTATATTAATTTTTGGGAGGTTTTTTTATGAAAAAAATAATGTTTTTTATGGCTTTAATTTTATCGGTGATTTTCTTAGTATCTTGTGTTCCAAATGATTTAGAAAATAATATTCCAGATAACGAAGTTGTTCACAACACTCTTTTTGATATATCTGGAGCAGTTGCTATAACAACAAAAGGAGAAGTTGAAGAACAAACTCAACAAACTTATGAAACAAGGAATGGAATTTATTTTACAAAAAACACCTCTTCTAATGTTATTTACAAAATAACTGATGAAGGAAGCTTGACCAGTATTCTCAACGTAGATGAAGAAATAGATTTGCCAAATATAGCGTTTATTTCTGTTGGAGATGACGACAGTTTGTACATAGCTTTTGAAAGTATGTTTGCATACAACAACGGAGATAGAACTATTAACATGCAATTTGTCAGAGTCTTTCAGGATAATAGTTATAGTGTAATTTGGCCAATAGATTTTAGCAATTTTGAATATGACCAAGGATTATTAGACATGTGGAGTTGGGAATGGGGAAATAGAGAGCCAATAATAAAGAAAAATGGAAATATTTATTTCAAGGTTGCCTACAACGGGAAACACAACATTTATAAATATAATATAGAAGAAAATAATCAATCAGAACTTTTGACTCCAAATTTTGCCGTTAGTATAGATAAATTTGATACTGACACAAAAGATAGGGTCTATATTAAAGGAACGTCTCAAAAGGAATCAGGTGAAAGTGCTAGCTTTTTAAGAGTTACCAATGAATCAGGTAGTTTTTATCCAAATGCTATCTATTATAATTCCACTAATTCAAAATACCTTTACGATTTTGTAGTTGATCCTGTTAATGATTTGCTTTATATGATTGGTAATAACCTTAACTCTTCTTTAGATGATAATAGTGATGGAATTATGAAAGTAGATATAAATGATGGAGATTTTATTTATAGCAATATTTCTCCCGACTTCGATGCTAATAATATATCTATTGCTGATGGTGGAGATAATACTGATTTTACTCTGTTTACTTATGGCGATATCACTCTCATTCCTGATTCTACTGAAGATACAAAAAGTCTTTATTTAGAAGGTTATGCGTGGAAAGATATTGTCACAGGTGATGACGGAGTGCCTATAAAAGAAAAAGTTCTTGAGAGAATAAGAGGCCTGTACTCTTCAGAGCCTGAGTTTATTTCTGAAGAAAAATGGGAAGAACTTAGAGATTTAGATCTTTCAACCATTACACAAGATCTGGTTTCTGAAGAAGGTAGTAGAGAGTTTCTTAACAAATATATTTCTGGCACTTTATTTAAAGATTGGGATAGAGAACATTGGGCTGAACTAGGTTATGGTTATTTTGATTATAACAAGGTTGAGGACCTTTATGTTAATGAAGAAGGCGATGTTTTTAGCCTTGGTATTTATTCTCAAAGAATAGAAGGTACTCTATATAATCATCCTCGTTTAGTAAAAATAATTGATAATGGAAGTAAATTAGACCTTAAAACATTAGATACTAACAGAATGCTTAACTATCCAACTCAATTTAAATACAAAGATGAGAAAGTTTTTTTCTCTTATAGCGAAAAGACTCAAATGGATATTATGGAATCAAACTTACAGTCTATAGCAAGTTTGGATCTATTCACTGGTGAAGAAAATGTTTATGATATATTTAATAAAGGTGTTGAAATTTACGATTATGATGTAACTGATGATGGCAAGTATATCTATATCACTGGTTATATGTGGGATGAGAGTAAAAAAGGTGTTATTAAGTACAATACTTCTACAAATACCTATCACAGTTTACCTTTTGTAGAATCACTTAATTCTATTAAAGTTTTCTAATTAACCTATCACTTGATCAATTAATTTTTCATTTGGATTTTTGATTGGAGTTTACAATGTTAATTAACCTATCAAGTGATTATATATTAAATTTTTGTAATAATTGTTTATTAATTAATTTTTCATGTTATAATATGTGTGTAGTTAACCCCTACATAAGAAGGTTTTTTAATCTTCTTGTATCACTCGAAACTTAGCAAACCCTTATAAACTTTTTGACGGATTTTTTGCCCGAAAAATCCGTCACTTTTTTATTTTTATGCATTTTTTAGAATGTTATAAACGGTATTTGCATTTCGTCTTTGGATAGTCCTCCGTGTTGTCCTTTTAGCCTTACTTCGAATACATCTTTTTCATACCACCACACTGTTTTGTTTGCAAAAGGTAATATGAGTATATTTCCCAACTTGTTCAGTAATTTTTCTCCCGGTGTTCCAAAAAGTCCTTTTTGAATCATTTCTTCTATTTTGTATACTTCAGCTATGTTTACAAGGTTTTCTTTTAATATGTTATACAATTCTTCTTGTTTTTCTGGAAGGGCGTGTATGAAAAAGTCTCTTTCTGCGCCGGATGGTATTTTTGGATTTCCTTTTTTGTTTTTTTGTATATATTGGTCAAAATTTTTTATTTTTTTGTTTACATAATAAGTGGTATTTTTGTCTATTTCCATCTGTCCATGGTCTGCGGAAATTATTATCTGTACGTTTTCTTTGTTTTTTATTTTGCTGTAGAAGAAGCGTTCAAAAGCGTAGAAAAACATTTCTATTTCATCTTTTGTTGTTTCTGCGTGTGGGCCGTGTATATGGGCCGATGTATCTATTGCAGAATGGTAGAAGTAATGGTACTGTTTTTCTTCTTTTTCGTTTATTATGTTTTTTAGTGTGACGAGTCCTTCTATTAGTGTGTTGTATCCGTGTATTTGTGCGCCTCTTGCTATATTGGTGTTGTAATCGCTGTGTTTGAATTTGTCTGGTTGGTGAACGTATGTTTTTATGCCATTTAGTTTTAACCTTGTGTAGAAGTTGTTTATGGGGTACAAAAGCTCGGAATCATATCCTATTTTGTAGAGGTCTTCGTTGGTTCTCACTTTTTTGTTTATGAGAGGGGATATGACTTCATCAACCATTGGTTCGTAATAGTACCATTCGTAAACACCTGTTTTATAAACAGGTATGTTTGTGTGTATTGTTGTTACGTGTGCTGATGTTGTGGATGGAAACTGGGATGTTAATTTTGAAATAATGCCGTTTTTTTCCATTTTTCTCAAGAAATCACTTTTTTCCATAAGTTCGTCTATATAGTTCCAGCCCAGTGCGTCTACAAAGAAAAAAACTATTTTGCCGGCTTTTTTGTTTATATCGTATGCTTTTTTTGGTAGAGCGTTTTCTGTTTCCATTTCGAACAAATATTTTATTGTGTTGGGTATGTTTGCGAAGTTGTATTTTTCGTAATCTGGCATTTGAAAGTCTTTGAGCTCAAATTCTTTCAACCTTTTTATCGAATCATGGTTTGTCATTGCCTTCCTCCCTTTTTCTGTTTTTTTCTTTATACATTTTTTCGTCTGCTTCTGTTATTAGCTCGTCAACGTTTTTTACGTGAACCTTATCAAATTGTGATATACCGTGGCTCACTTCTATGGAATAGAATTTGTTGTTTTCGTTGAATTTTTTGAAATCTTCCAATATCCTCTGCCATATTTCTTCTGCTTTTTCTTTTGTGCAATTTGGGAAAACTATTAAAAATTCGTCTCCCCCTATTCTTGCAAGGGAGTCCATTTCTCTTATATTTTCTTTTATTATTCTTGTCACATTTATAAGCAAGCTGTCCCCTATTCTGTGACCCAGATGGTCGTTTATATATTTGAGTTTGTCAACATCTATAAAACAAACAGAAACTGGTTGATTTTGTCTTTTCGCTAATTTTATGTTTTGTCCCAATATTTGCAGAATTATTCTTCTGTTATATGTGCCGGTTAGACTGTCGTATGTTGCCTTTCTGTTCAGTTCAAGCTGATAACTCTGTATTTTTAAAAAAATATTGGATAATTCTCTGAAAGCTTCCATTATTTGTATAGTTGTTTCGTCAAAAGATTTTTCACTTTTTTCGGCTATATCCAGGGATATCCCGGCTATTTTTTTGTCGTTTATCGTTAAATTAAACGTTATTGACTGTTTCATAGTTAGAGTTTTTTCTTCAAAAATTTTTAATTTTTCTTCTGACATTCCTGGTAGTGGTACATTTTCAATGTGTTCCACTATTGTTGAGCGGCTTCTGTCAAACTGAGAAAATGCTTCTGATGGAACTTTTAAAGAGTTTAAAAACTCCATGTCGTGTCCCTTTGTTTTTAGGTATTTTATGTAATCTTTTTTGTATAAGAAAACACTCCCATAATCTGCCTCTGGGATGACTTTTAATACTGTATCAAAAAGTTCGATTAAGAAATCTTCCAAAGATTTTGCCGATGTCATGTCTATACTGGTTATTAGATTTATTATGTTTTCCAGTCTATCCGCTAAAATCTGGTTGTTTGAATAAGATTGTTCCAAAGCCCATTTTTTCTCTAAAAGTTGTTTGTTTGTATTTTCTAATTTTTCATACGCTTCTTGAAGATCTATATTTTGTTCTGTAAGAGTTTTTTGAGAGTCGTAGTATTCTTTTGATTTTTGATTTGCTATTTGTTCATAATGGTTTTTAAGTTGTATGAGATTTTTGTTTCTTAATTTAAAGGTTAGGTATATGAACAAAATCATGAGAACTGTTATGACTATGTTCAATAAAATCATCCATTCTGAGACAACTTCTAAATTCTGGTTTATATAGCTTTTTGGTGTACTAATTGTTAGGATAAACTTTCTTGATTCTATAGTAAAAGAGTCCCAAGAAAGTATGTATTCGATTCTATCTCCGTTGTTATTTATGGTATAATCATCGGAACCAGATTTTGTAGTGATAAACTGGTTGTAAATTTCGAGCAAAGGGCTCATCCTTCTGTTTAGTTCGAAAATCGTTTTTCCATAATCATCGTTGTTGTTTGAATATATTGTAGATCCATATCTGTCAACAAAAAAAACTTCTGTAACTGGCGGTATATTTGCCAACTTTATGTATTCATTCACTATTTTATTCAGATCAAGGGTTGTTATAATAAAAGATTGTAGCTCGTCATTTTTGTAAAAAGGTATTATTATTCCCATACATTGATTTTCTGAATCGCTGTGTATCATGGGTATATAGGATTTTCTTTGATTATTACTCATAATTGGTAAGTAGCTGTTTATCCATTCGTTGTTTAAGTTATCCATTTTTTGTTGGTCTGTCTGTGGAAGGGTGTATTCATAGAGTAATTCCATGTCTTTTGTGTAGTATTTTAAGGAATGGATGTTTTGATGGCTTTCCATTATGGAAGCGAAAACGGAGCTGTATATATCGTAATCATCTTCTTCAAATATAGTTCCGTATAAGGAAGCAAAAGATTCCAAGTGATGTTTTATGTCGTGAAGTGAATTGTTTATGCTGGTTATTATTGTCGTTGTTTGGAGTTTTTGGTGGTTTAAATATGATTGTTGATTTTTTTCTGTTGATTTTCTATTTAAATTATAATAACTAAAATAAATTGCTATGAGTGTTATAGCAATTATTACGAGAATTATAATATTTGATTTTTTGTTATTAAAATTATTCTCTTTCTGGTTATTGTTCACGTAATAAGCACCCGCCTTGGTTAGATTATATCAAATTTTTTGAAAAATTTATAAGATAGTATTATAGCATAAAAAATTGCTATTGCAATTTTTTGTTGCTGGGGGTTAGTGAGAATTTGTTTTACAAATTCTCAGTTGTTGGTGTGGGAATTATTTCATAATTCCTGTTGTTGGTTGTTAGTGAAACAAAGTGCCTAAACTCCCCTGTGCTTCGCACTTCCCCTCTAACACATTTAGAGGGGATTAGTGCTTAAACACCCCTGTGATAGAAATCATAAATGATTTTTGTTGGAGAATCGAGGTTGGAGGGGAAAGATGCATAGTGTTTTTTCATATGCTATAATATTTATAATAATTAAATTTAGGGGGGTTTTTAATATGAAAATCAGAACAAAGATTATTTATTTGATTTTGTTTGTTTCTGTTTTACCGCTTTTGGTTATTTCTGTATTCAGTTTTGTTAGTTTTTACAACACTTCTGAAAATTCTATCGAAACTTCAATTTTAAATCAGCAGAGTAACCAAATCCAGGCTGTTAATTCTTATATAGAACCAGTAAAAGAATTGACTAATTATATTTCCATTAATTTAGCAAATAACGGGCTTACGTGGACTTTTCAGAATTTTGGAAATATTGTAGATTCTTATTCAGCGGTGGATAATGTTTATCTTGCTTTGAACGATGGAACTTTTATTACAAAACCAGACAGAGATTTAGAGAATTACAATGCTTTAGAAACCGTTTGGTATAAGAATGCTTTTGGAAAAGAAGATGTAGTACTTACCTTACCATATAAAAAAGGTTTTGGTGAAAATAAGTTAACGATAACTTTTGCTTCAGCTTTCACAAGCTCTGGGATGAATGGAGTTTTAGGGATAGACATGAATTATAATTCTTTGGTTAGCTTGATTTCTAACACAGTTTACGACGGTCAATTCAACTATATTATTGACTCGGATGGAAACCTTATTGCCTCTTCTGGAGATTTACCTTTTGATTATAATAGCATTCCAAAAGAATCAAAAGGCAAAAACATTGTCACTGTAGAAGATAGAAATTTTTATTTTAAAGATTTTGAGAATAGAGACTGGACATTGTATTCAACAATTCCAACATCTCTTATTTCTAGCACGTCTTTTGCTAATTCTATCAACATAGCTATTTTAGCTCTTGTTGTTTTTGTTGTAGCAATTATATTATCATATTTTTTCATAAGATCAGTTATACGACCTATAAAAGAATTATCTGTAAAAGTAAACTCTTTTGGTAACGGGGATTTGACTGTAGACTTTAAGACAAATAAGAATGACGAAATTTCTATAATAGCGAAAGAATTGGATAGCATGGCCAAAAAATTAAGGGTATCTCTAATAGAGTTTAGAAATATTGGGGTGAAAATAGAAACTTCTTCCAAGAGTCTTTCTGAAATATCCAATAAAAATACATTAGAAAACAAAAACATTTTAGATCAAACAGAAAGGATAGAACAAGACACTGAAAGTTCTGCATCTGCAGTAGAACAAGTTACTGGTGGAGTTCAAGAAGTTGCTTCTTCTGCCACTTCTATATCAAAAGAAGCTCAAAACTTAAACGAATATGCCGAAGACACTTATAAAAACACCTCTGATGGTCTTGAAGCAATTGGTAAGATAAAAAATGTTATAGAAGAAGCTGTTAAACAATCAAATAAAACCCAAAAAAGTGTCGAAGTTTTAAATGCAAATACAGAGGATATAGAATCCATTATTGAAACAATAGACAATATTACAGAACAAACTTCTTTGCTTGCGCTTAACGCTGCAATAGAAGCGGCAAGGGCTGGAGAAGCTGGGAGAGGATTTGCAGTTGTTGCAGATGAAATAAGAAAACTTGCAGATGATTCAAAATCATCTACTGAAAAAATAGCCAAAGTATTAGACAAAATTAAAAATAACACACAAACTGTTAATGATGGTACAAATAAAACAGTTGGTGTTATCCATGAAATAGACGACGAAATGCAAAATATATCTGATAGATTTAACAAAATCTATTCTAAGATAGAAGACATGAACAATGGTATTGAAAATCTAACAGCAAGTTCAGAAGAACAGAGTGCAAGTTCCGAAGAGATGAGTTCTGCTATGGACAAGGTGGCTAAGTCTATTCAAGAAATCACCGAGAAGATTTCTCTTACTATAGAATCCGTGAATAAACAGCAGAGCGAAAGTGAAAAGGTTGAGTTGAACAGTGAAGAGCTTCATGATCTTTCCGCTCAGTTAAATAGAAATATAAATAAATTTAAACTTTAAAAAATTGTCATAAAGGAATCGCTTTGCGATTCCTGTTGATGGGGGTTAGTGAGAATTTGTTTTACAAATTCTCAGTTGTTGGTGTGGGAATTATTTCATAATTCCTGTTGGTTGTTAGTGAAACAAAGTGCCTAAACTCCCCTGTGCTTCGCATTTCCCCTCTAACACATTTAGAGGGGATTAGTGCCTAAACTCCCATGTGATAGAAATCAAAGATTTCTGTTGGAAGTTGGCGTGGGAATTATTTCACAATTTCTGTTGTTAGTTGCTGATTGTTGGTTGATAGTAAAACCTCTAAAACACCCCGTCAGTTTCACTGACACCCCTCTAATGGTCATTTTAGAGGGGATTTATAACCCATGCTCAGAGTGTGAAAAAAAATCGAGATGATAAACCTTAAACATAAAATAAAAGCTGCTGAAAGCAGCTTATAATTTTGATACTCCAATATTTATCTATTTTTTATCTTCTTTTTTTTGTATAACTATGATTTTATAATTGTATTTGTCTTTTATTTTATTAAAAAATTTTGGAGATATTTTTATTGCAAGCAGCAAAGAATTTTTATGGTTATCTTGTTTTCTTGGGGTAATATACCTGATTTTTAATTCTTTGTTGTAATTGGTTTCTTTATTTTTCAGTAATTCTTCTGTGTCTATTAAATCTTTTAGATCTTTTAAAAGTTTTTGATTTTCTACAGCTATCTCTAAATCTATTTCTTCGTTTAAACATACTCCTATACTGTAATTAAAAGCTTCATCTATGTTTTCTGTGTAATAAAATATCTCGTTTTTTGTTTTTTCTTTTATGGCACTTTTTGAGGTATTCAAAATATTAAAATATTTTTTTGGAATATACCATTTACCTTCCTGCTTTTTTGCTATCAAATTTCCTCTTCTTATATCTTTTGATATTGTGTCTTGTTTTTTATTCAGTATTTTTGCTACTTCTTCAGTTGTATAGAAATCATTTTCTTCCATACATATATAGTTATCAAACGATTCTATTAAGGCCCTTTTTATTAGCTGTTCTAAGTCTTCGAAGTTTCCTTTGTTTATTATTTTATCTATTTCTTGTGGTGATTTATTTGGGGTTGTTTTGAATACCTGATTTATTCCAACATCGCCTTTTTCCAGGGCTTTGTAATATTCTTTTCTGTCATTTTCTTTTAATCCTTTTATTACTATGTTTGGATATCCTTTCATCAACAATATATAGTTCATAACTATTCTGCCTGTTCTACCATTTCCATCGTTGAAAGGATGAATGCCTTCAAAATAATTATGTATTCTTGCCATCGCTTGATATATATTATACTTTTTTAATGAATAATTTACGTAGTTTATCCAGTTTTCAACCCAGAAATCTATGTCATTTTCTGGTGGATTTATATTTGGTGCATAGTGAATATCTATATTATTATTTCTGAATACACCTTTTATTTTTTCGTTTGATGATCCACTTAATAGTTGTTTTTGTATTTGTCTTATTGTGGCCTTGCTTAGTGCAAATTCGTTGTCTTTGTAGTATTCTATTGCGTAACTGTACATATGTTTAGCTGTGGAAAAGTAGTTTACTATTTCGTCATCTTCGTCATAATTTCCCTTTATTATAGATTTTAAATCTTTTTCTGAAGAAACTATTCCTTCTATTTGTAGAGAATGTCTGGTATCGTTTTTTATCATGTAAAGCCATTCTTTGTTAGTGATATCTATTTTTTCAAGCTTAAATATCTTTTTTCTTGGTAATATCAAATCCATCTTTTCACCCCTATTGTCCGGATAATAGTTTACTTAATGTTTAAATATTACTTTTATTTCATATTTATTGTTGGTTTTATAGATTGTATGATTAAATCTTGTTTTAATAATTCGGACAAAAATTATTTTTTATTTTTTAGAGTAATCCCTTTATTAAATATACTTTTAAATACTTATTGTATTATTTTATTATATCACATTTCTTTTTAAATTTAACTTTCTATATCCCTTTAAAATAAAGGTTTTTGTTTTATGTTTATATTTTAGAAATCTTATGGAAATCATAAATGATTTTGGATGGAGGATGAGTAGAAATTGTAAAACAATTTCTGTTGTTGGTTGTTGGTTGTTGGGGGGGAATTATTTCATAATTCCTGTTGTTTGTTGTTGGTTGTTGGTTGTTAGTGAAACAAAGTGCCTAAACTCCCCTGTGCTTCGCATTTCCCCTCTAACACATTTAGAGGGGAGTTAAAACCTAAAACACCACTGTGATGGAAATCAAAGATTTCTGTTGGAAGTTGGCGTGGGAATTATTTCATAATTCCTGTTGTTAGTTGTTGGTTGTTGGTTGGAAGAGAAAAAGCAAAATCTCTAAAACACCCCGTCAGTTTCACTGACACCCCTCTAATGGTCATTTTAGAGGGGATTAGTGCTTAAACTCCCCGTGATAGAAATCATGAAATGATTTCTGTTGTTTGTTGATAGTTGTTAGTTGTTTGTAAAACCAAAGGCAAAATCTCTAAAACACCCCGTCGGTTTCACTGACACCCCTCTAATGGTCATTTTAGAGGGGATTAGTGCTTAAACTCCCCGTGATAGAAATCATGAAATGATTTCTGTTGTTTGTTGATAGTTGTTGGTTTTTGGTAAAAAATACAAAAGCCTCCTTTTTCAAAGGAGGCAATAGCTTAATATTATTATATTTTTTTATTAATTAAATCAATAATTTTCTTTACATCTCTCAAAGCTATTTCAGCATCTTCTCTTATTATATCCATGAAATTAGGATACCTTATATTGACTCCGTAATTAGTTAATCTAATACATTCTTTTGTTATTTTTTCAAAATCTTTATCTCTCTCTATACACTTTTTGTTTAAAAAAACTAAGTCATGTGTTTTTGCTATTGGCTCACCATTAAATATCAAATAAGCTTTCAAATATTTCTCTGCAGCTTGTTCAC
Organism: Geotoga petraea; assembly: GCF_900102615.1. Taxonomy (NCBI): domain Bacteria; kingdom Thermotogati; phylum Thermotogota; class Thermotogae; order Petrotogales; family Petrotogaceae; genus Geotoga; species Geotoga petraea. The sequence continues at coordinate 52,232 of NZ_FMYV01000008.1, forward strand.
AATGATAACAGATTATCTCTAATGGAGGGGTGTCGATTTCAATCATTGTTTTTGCTGTTAATAAATCTTTTTCAGCAATTTTTATCCATTCAAGATGCTCTTTTTTCATAGATAACAACTCCATTGTTAGAAATCTTATTTTCTAAACTTGTTTTTGAGTTAGCTCTTTCAATAAATTCTTCTGGTTTATATACAATTATATCTAAAGGGTAATCAATAGAATATCCTATTTTTTCCCTTATATCGTTCATTATTTCTATTTTTCTTTTATTTCCATCAGAGATTATACACAGGTCTATATCGCTATTTATGTTTGGATTACCATAAGCATATGAACCAAATAGGTATATTTTTTTAATGTTTTCTGTATCTTTTATTTTATTGGTAATTTTTTCTATTTCATTTTTAATATTTTTGTTCATATGATCACCTCAAATTAATAATTATTATATTTTAATTATATCAAATTTTTTTCGAATATTGACTAATGAAATCTCTCTATGCGACTTTTCGTATCTTAGTCGAGATATTTAAGTTTCTACCTATTAAAAAAGCCCCCTTTTAAAGGAGGCTGTAGATTAATTCTTGTTTTGATTCATTTCTTCTTCAATTTTTTTGATTTGTTCAATTGAAATTCCCATGGCTTTTGAAATTACTTTTTTATCAACATTTTCTCTTAAAAAATTCCTAGTGGCTTCTATCTTTTCTTTTTGAATTCCCTGTTGTATTCCCTGTTGTATTCCCTGCCTTATAGCTTCTTCTTTTTCTTTAATATATTTCTTTGCAAAACTTTCATACATTTCTTGCACCTCCTCATAGTGCTTTATCTCTTCTTCTATATCCGTGTCTGTTTTTTCTGATAATATTTTTATAAATCCATAAAAATGACTTCTAAATTTTTCTTTCTCTGTTTCTTCAAATTGTTCAAATATCTCTCTTGATTTTTCTAATACTTCTAATATATCTTTGTTTTCTATCTTTTTGTCTAAATATAGTAATGTTCCCATTGCATTTTTTAATCCTAATAGTTTTTCTTCTTCTATTTCGTTTAATTCTATTTTATGGTATTTGAAGTTTGGGATTAGCTCTTTAAAATTTTCTGATTCTTTTATTTTTTGTTTTAGTTCTATTGGTGGTGTCCACCTCTTTTCTCCATCATAGAACAGTATCGGTATTATTGGAGGTAACTTGAAGTTTTTCTTTTTTGATTCCTTTTTATTGTTTTCTATATAATGATCCCATATTTTTACCATATAGTTCAAAAATCTATATACCATTAATTGATCAATACTACTCTGATGCTCTAGCAATATGTATAAATATATTTCTTTTCCATCTTTTTTTATTTTGTATAGTACATCGCTTCTTTTTTCTGTATAATCTTTTGATATAAAATCTGTTTTTTCTTGAATTAAATCTTTTTCTTTCAGTCCTTCTATTGGGAAAAATGCTTTCATAAATTCTAAAAATATGTGCTTATCATTTAATAGCTCTTTGAATTTTTTATCTTTTTCCCCCATTTCTCACCTCCATTATACCAAATTTTTATTAAAATATTATATATACATATGTTCGTATAATTATACATAATTATATTTCTCTTTGTCAAGTGGCTTTTTAGCTGGTCGGAGGTGAAACAAAGTGCCTAAACTCCCCTGTGATAGAAATCATGAAATGATTTCTGTTGTTGGAATAGGAATTGCTTTGCAATTCCAGTTGTTGGTTGTTGAGATTTTTCTTTCAGAAAAATCGTTGTTGGTATGGGAATTATTTCATAATTCCTGTTGTTGTTTGTTGATAGTTGTTAATTGTTTGTAAAACCAAAGGCAAAATCTCTAAAACACCCCTGTGATAGAAATCATAAATGATTTTGGATGGAGAATCGAGGTTGGACGTTGGAAGAGAAAAGGCAAAATCTCTAAAACACCCTGCCAGTTTCACTGACACCCCTCTAATGGTCATTTTAGAGGGGATTTCTTTTCTAAATCCATTTGAACTGACATAGTGATTGTATAAATGGTATAATTGATATGGACAATCTATTATGGGAGGGAGAGCGATGTTTAAAAAACAAATGGTTTTGGACGATGTGATTTTGTTTAGAACAGGTAAACCGTTTAACACTACTGCTGTTATTAAAGAGATAACAGATGATTTTGATAACTCTGAAGATTTTCCGTATTTTGAAGTGAAAGAGTATGAAAATTATTATGAATTTGTTTATGAAATGGATAAAGATGATTATGTTTACGGGCTTGGAGAGCAATTAGGGGCTTTGAATAAAAGGGGTAAAGAATACAAACTTTATTCGACAGATGACCCAATCCATACTCCGGAAAAAGGATCTTTATATGGTTCTCATCCTTTCGCTTTTATAGACGGAAGCAAGAAGTTTGCTTTTATGATCGATTTTCCAGGAGAAATTGTTTTTGATATTGGATATACGCACAAAGATTTAATGACTGTTAAAGTTCCTTCTAAAGATTTTGATTTTTATCTTTTTGATATTGAGGATAAATACGAAGTCATAAAAAAATATTTGGAACTCACTGGTTCTCCTTTTGTTCCTCCAAAATGGAGCTGGGGTTTCCAACAGTGTAGATGGAGTTATCCAGATGCAGATACTATCAACAATATAGCAGAATCCTTCAGAAAAGACGGCATCCCTTGTGACGCCATATATATGGACATAGATTATATGAAAGACTACAAAGTTTTCACAGTTGACGAAGAGAAATTTCCTAACTTTGAAGATTTTGCTAAAAACTTGAAAAAAGATGGGTTTAAATTGGTTCCTATTATTGACCCCGGGGTTAAAATAGAGGATAATTACAGTGTTTACGAAGAAGGAAAAGAAAACAATTATTTCTGTAAGGACAAAGACGGCGAAGACTTTGTCGCAGCAGTTTGGCCAGGATTAACTCATTTTCCTGATTTTTTAAACAAAGAAGCTCGAAAGTGGTGGGGAGAGAAGTACAAATTTTTTACAGATAAAGGGATTTACTCTTTCTGGAACGATATGAACGAACCATCTATTTTTTATTCTTTAAAAGGTTTCAACAAATTGGTTGAAATTGGAGAAAATCTCAGGGGAAATGAAGATATGGGTATCAAATCTTTCCTCGCCAAAGAACAGATGTTCGACATGGCCAACAACAGAGAAGATTATAAGAGTTTTTACCATAGAGCGGATGATGGAAGTACAGTTAACCACGATTTGGTTCACAATTTGTATGGATATTTCATGGCAAAGGCTACTGTAGAAGAAGGTTTCGATAACATAATACCAAATCAAAGATATCTGCTTTTATCCAGAAGTTCTTATTTAGGGCACCATAGAATTGCGACTATTTGGATGGGAGACAACATGTCATGGTGGGATCATATGCTTGTTCAAATGAGAATGTTGCAATCGTTGAATATGGCTGGATTTTTCTACACCGGTGCAGATGTAGGGGGTTTTGGGTCAAACGCTTCTCCAGAGCTTGTTATTAGATGGATGCAACTTGGTGCTTTTACACCACTTTACAGAAATCATTCAGCACTTGGAACAAGAGAGCAAGAACCTTTTGCCTTTGACGAAGAAACAAAAGATATTATGAGGGATATTATAAGACTTAGGTATTCTCTTATCCCATATTCTTATTCTGAATATATGAAATCAGTTAGCGAACTCAGACCATTTATCAAACCGCTTCATATGGATTATGAAGGAAAAAGGGTTAAAGAAATTGAAGATCAATATATGTACGGTGATTCTATAATGGTTGCACCAGTTCACACGCAGAATGCCAAAGGAAGGTTTGTTCATCTGCCAGGTGATGATAAATGGTTATGCTGGGTTGCGTCTAAATACGATGAAAGAAAGATGTCTATTTATTTCCCTGGTGATTTCTACGTTGATGCTGACTTGAATGAAATCCCACTTTTTATAAAAGAAAACAAGTTGATCACCATTTCTGAACCTATGAATTACGTTGGTGAAAAAGAAATAGAAGAAATAACAGTTATTGGGCTAGTTACTGACAAAGCAGAATTTACCTATTACGAAGATGATGGAGAAACAAAAGATTATCAAAAAGGTAAGTTTGCAGAGGCTTTGATTACAGTAGAAAAAGAAGGAAATGAGTATAAATTTTCTGTTGAAAAAGATGAACACGAGAATCCTGAAACCGGAGAAACTTATGAATTGGCTATAAAGAGGATCAAATTTGAGATATACGACGAACACGGAAACATAATAGAAAACACCATAGAAATATAATCAAAAAACCGAGCTTTTGACAGCTCGGTTTTTTTTTGTTATAATATATTTGTAGTTAGCAATCTTATGTTACGAATGATAAAACATTATTTTCGGAGGTGTAACTTAAATAAATGGACAAAAAGAAGAATATTGTTTTAAAAGCTGAAAATATAAGCGAAGAAATATATGAAGATATTTTCGAACAGTATTTTGATTCAGAAGAAGAAGATATAATCGGAGGTGAAGAAAATGAGATTGAATCCAAATGATTTTACAGAAAAAGCGCTAAAAGCCTTACAAGATGCTCAAACTTTTCTTGCAAGTACCCAAAGCAATTTGATGAAACCTGAGCATTTGCTTTATTCTGTTGTGGAACAAGACGACAAATATGTAAACGAGATTTTTGATGTGGAAGATTTAGATAGTTTGTTGAATGATTTAGACAATGCAATATCAGAAGATATAGGAATGAGATATTCAGGACCAGTAGGCGGGCTTTATTTGTCTAACAACTTGGCGAGAGCGCTGGAAATAGCCAAAAAAGAATTGAGAAAATTAAATCAACACAAAATTTCTTTGATGGGAATTGTGCTGGGAATTTTTCTCGAGAAGAATTCAATGGCTTCTAAAATACTTAACAAATATACAAATGAAAAAATTATAAGAAAGCAGTTGAAAAAACAAATTGACGAAAACGACGAAGAGGATTCTTCAAGACAAAGAGATCCTTTAAAAAAATATACTATCGATTTGACAGAAGAAGCTTCTAAAGGGAAGTTAACTCCTGTTATAGGAAGGGAAAAAGAAATTCAGAGAATTATTGAAATTCTTTCCAGAAAAACTAAGAACAACCCTGTTTTAGTCGGAGATGCTGGTGTTGGTAAGACAGCTATTATAGAAGGATTAGCTCAAAAAGTTGTTGAGGAAGACGCGCCTTATTATCTTAAAGACAAGAAAATTTTTCAGCTGGATATGACTGGACTTATAGCGGGAACAAAGTTTAGAGGAGAATTCGAAGAAAGACTGAAAAGTGTTTTAGACAGAGCAAAAAAATTGAAAGATGAAGCAATCATTTTTATAGATGAATTACAAATGCTTATGGGGGCTGGTGCAACAGAAGGTAGCACTATGGATGCTGCAAATATTTTGAAGCCTTCTCTTGCAAGAGGTGAAATAAAAGTTATTGGTGCTACTACTATGGAGGAATATAGAAAATATATAGAAAAAGACAAGGCTTTTGCAAGAAGATTTCAACCAATAGACATTGGTGAGCCTTCTGTAGAAAATGCAATTCAAATATTGGAAGGACTTAAAGATTCTTACGAAAAACACCACGGTGTCGAGATAACTGATGGAGCTGTTAAAGCAGCTGTTAACCTTTCTCACAGATATATAACAGATAGGTTTTTGCCAGATAAGGCTATCGATCTTATAGACGAAGCCTCTGCAAAGGTAAAACTCAAAATAAACACAAAACCTGGTGAAATTAGAGAAATTGAGAAAAAACTTCTTAGCTTAGAAGATGAAATAAATAAATTGACTATAGACAAACAATATGAAGAAGCAGCAAGAAAAAAAGCTGAATATTTCGATGTTCAAAAAGAGCTTGAAGCTGCTAAAAAAATGGCTGAACAGAACAAAGAAAAAGACAATATTAGTGAAAAAGTAGATGAAGAAACTATTGCATACGTTGTTCAACAGTGGACAGGCATCCCTGTTACAAAGATGTTGAGCGATGAAAGAGAAAAACTCATAAATCTTGAAGACGAACTACACAAAAGAATGGTCGATCAAAATGAAGCAGTTAATATTATTTCAGAAACTATAAGAAAATCAAGAGCAGGCTTAAAAGACCCAAGAAGACCTCTTGGAAGTTTCTTGTTCTTAGGTCCAACTGGTGTTGGTAAAACTGAGCTGGCCAAGTCCATTGCTGATTATCTTTTTGGTGATGAATCAGCACTTATAAGAATAGATATGAGTGAATACATGGAAAAATATTCTGTTTCCAGACTTATTGGTGCAGCTCCAGGATATGTAGGCTATGAAGAAGGCGGACAATTAACAGAAAAAGTAAGAAGAAAACCTTATTCAGTTATTTTGTTGGATGAAATAGAAAAAGCACACCCAGATATTTTCAATATTTTACTACAAATCATGGATGATGGAAGATTAACAGATTCCCAAGGTAGAACTGTTAACTTCTCCAATACTATAATAATAATGACATCTAATCTTGGTTCTGAGCTTATAAGTAAATCCAAAAAAACAGTTGGATTTATAGAAGAAAATGCTGAGAATTATAAAGACATTAAAGAACAGGTTATGTCTTCTGTGAAGAAGGCCTTCAGACCAGAATTTATAAACAGATTAGATGATACTATCGTTTTCAAACCATTGTCTATGGAAGATATGAAGGCAATTGTAGATATAATGGTGGGAAGATTGGAAGAAAGACTAATAGAGAAGAAGCTAACTATAAAAGTTTCTGATGCTGCGAAAAAAGAACTTGCTGAAAAAGGTTTTGACCCTGTTTTTGGAGCTAGACCTTTGAGAAGAGTTATTGAAAGGGATATTGAAACCCCTCTTGCTAACAAAATAATCATGGCAGAAATACAAGAAAACGACGAAGTCTTAGTAGAGTTAGAAAACAACCAGTTAGTCGTTAAAAAAGGTAAAAGTAAAAACAAGAAAAAAGGGACCGAAGATGGAAGTAAAGCAAAGGTAAAAGAAACTGAAGACCAGAAATCTGAATAAAAACAATGGATAACATAATAAATGCCCCCGCTTAGCGGGGGCTTGTTTTTATTATTCAAAAACTTCAAAATCTTCTTTGCTTGCACCACAAATTGGACATACCCAATCTTCTGGAAGATCATCAAATGATGTTCCTGGTTCTACACCGTTATCTGGGTCTCCTTGTTCTGGATCGTAAATATATCCACATATAATACATCTGTACTTTTTCATTGGAATCACTCCCTTGTATTTTAAATGAGTGTATGTTATTCTACCTCTATTTTTTTGCTTGCTTCCCAAAGTCCGTGAATGTTACAATGAGACATTACTAACAATGTTCCTGATTTTGGTAATTTGATTTTTGTTTTTACTTTAGGTTCTCCAACAACAGGTCCAAACTCGTATCTTCCTACGTGAACTGTGTTAGGGTCTCCATCGTAATGTACATATAAGTCCATCCATTCTATATGATGTTCTACTGTGTTAGGATGGGCAATTTCTTTTCCAACTTCTACTTCAACCATAAATGGTTCGTCTTTTTTTACTTTTTCAGGGCTATCGATAGTTGGTACATGTTTTTCGTTTTTAAAATCGTCTTTTTTAATGATGTCACCAAACATACTTAAATCCCCCTTTTAATAATTATTTGTTTGAAAATGATGTAAACATCTCTTTTTTTGCACCACAAACTGGACATTTTTCTGGAGCTGCGTCCCAAGTTGTGTAGCCACAAACTTCACATATAAAATAAGTTTTCCCTTCGATATCTTTTCCTTCTGTTGCTTTTTGTTTTGCTTCTGCGTACATACCTTCATGTATTTTTTCTGCTTCAAGAGCAAAGTGAGTGCTTCTTACTGCTTCTGGTTCTTCTTGGAAATCAGCAGAGTTGTTGTAAACTGGGTACATTTCTTTAATTTCGAAGTCTTCTCCTTCTCTTGAGCTTTCAAGATTTTCTTCTGTTGAGCCAACATAACCTAAAGCTTTGAAATGGTTTTTAGCGTGAACGTATTCTGCGTGTGCTATTGCCCTCCACATATTAGCTAAGTTGTCCAAACCCTTTTTTTCTGCTTCATCAGCAAAAATCAAATATTTCATATGTGCTTTAGACTCACCACAATAAGCTTCTTCCAAAAACTGTCTAGTCATGTCTCTTTTAACCATAAAATTCACCCCTTTTTAGATTAATTTATACAAGTTAATTATAACATTTATTTTTGTAAATTATGTTACAATTTTTGCATTTCAAGGAGTAAATTTTGATTAAAATTCGATTGAATCGAAATTTCCTTTGAAACTCTTTATGAATTCTTTTGTTTTGTCCAAGTCTTCCAAGATACCCTTGATATTGTTTATGAATTCTTTAACAGATGCAGAGATTTCTTCCGCGGTAGCAGAACCTTCTTCGGATATAGCTAACAAGTTTTGTACGCTACTTGTAAGTTGTGTTAATTTATCGCCTTCGCTTTGAAGCTCTTTTAATATACTTTCTATATCTTTTGAAATTACTTTTATGTCTTCTGAAGAAGTTAGATTGGATTTTGAACTTTCTTTTAGTCTAACAGCTTCTTCTTTCATTTGATCGTATTCTCTATCCACATTATCTGTGAGTTTTTTAATTCCTTTTGAAATATTTCCCAATATTGAAGCTATTTGATTTGCTGCATTTTTAGAAGACTCTGCCAATTTTCTTATTTCATCTGCAACTACGGCAAAACCTTTTCCAGCCTCTCCGGCTCTTGCAGCTTCAATAGCGGCATTTAGAGCTAAAAGATCTGTTTGTTCTGCTATGTTGCTGACTGTTTCAACAACATTCATGATTTCGTTTGCACCTTTGTCCAAGCTTTTTGATTCATCGACTAATTCGTTGAACCTTCCACTCATAAGTTCTATTCCATCTGAAGCTTTTTCAACCATTTTGGATGATTCTGTTATGTTATCTACGGCCTTGTCTAAAGAAGTGACCATTTCGCTTTCTCTATTTATTATGGACTGTATTGAATTTACGTTTGATTCTACAACATCTGAAATTTGTTGGGCGTCTTCACTTATTTGAACAGAACTTGTGGCAACTTGCTCAACTAATTCACCCATTGAGTCTGAAAGTTCTCTCATCTCGTTTGCCCTTTCTCCAACTTTTGAAGTGAAAGTGTCAATCTCTTCAACGTCTCCAACAAAATCTATGAAAAGACCGCTTAAAGTAGTTCTTAATTCTTCAAGCTTTTTAGTCTGTTCTTCTAATGATTTTTCACCTTTAACGAGCATTGGAGAGTTGTAATTTTTATTTTTCATGTTTTCTATGGATTTTTCACTTGACTTTAAAGCGTTAGTGTACATATTTCCCATGAAGAAAAAAATAGCTCCAGCACCAACTCCAGTTAAAATACTGGATAACCACGATGAATCTATAAACATGTTTAAAACCAAGGAAAGTATAAAAGCACTCAAGAAAACTAAAAAAGTTGTTGAACTAACAAACTTTCTCAAGACACCAAATCCCATTACGCTGAAAAATTTGACTTTTTTGATTTCTGCGTATGGTTTTGAAGCTTTCACCCTTACTTTCATAAAACTACCTTCACTGTCTGAACCTTGGTCTAATATTTCGTATTCCATGTTATCGTTGAAATAATCTGCTGCTCCTTCTAAAAGACCCAAAAAGTAATATCTCATATCTCTAAATGATGAATAAGTAACAATTGCAACTTTTTCACTCTCTATATCAAAATCAATTCTTGGTGGTCTTGCACCAGGAATTCTTTTTGTTAAAGATTTATGCACGTCGTTCATAGCCGCTAAAAAAGATAGAAGGCCTTCTCTTTTGAAAAAATTTGGGTAATATGAATAAAATGTGTTGATGTTTTTCTTACCCATTTCTTTTAGAATTTCTTCTTTAGTCTTGCCTGTTCCATTTGAAATTGTGTCCACCATGCTGTAAACTTTTTTGTCTTCTACTTCTTCGGTTGGTGTGAAGTATTTATCCGTTGGTATGTTTACATTATTCATTGCTTTGTCAACTAAGTTATCCCCAAATAACTTTCTCCAAGTGTCGATCCATGTTCCTACGACCATTCCCTTCATATAAAAAACCTCCGTTTATAAGTGTTATGATATAGCCTTTTTCCTGACTAAATTATATCATAATGTCTTTTATAATTCATTTTAACTTTTTACTTCGATAATTTTATCCAGTTTGGTCATCTTAATTAACTTTAAAACGTTTTCTGTTGGCCTATACAATTGCATCTTTTTGTTGTTGTCTTTTAGATATTTGTAAAATTTCACAAGAAGTCCTATTCCCGAACTATCTAAATAGTTGAGTTTTTTAAGGTCGAAAACTACCTTTTCATTTTTTGTGTTTTTTATCTTTTTTTGAATCTCAATTGTTACTTGATTTATGTTGTATACGTCTAAATCTCCTTCAAAATAAATCCAGAAGGAATTATCGCTCATTTCTTCAAATTGTAAGTTCATTTTTTAGCTCCTCCTTAAAAAATAATATTTGATTATATATTATATTTTACCATTTTTTAATAAATTTATAATTTTCTATTATAAATTTTTTTAAATGTTGTGTTATATTTTAATATAAATTTTTACTATTTAATTTATCAAGATAATTCAGGCATCTTTTTTATTTAATGAGAGTTATAGTATAATATTATTAACAGAAAAATTTTGGAGATGATTTTATGTTTGAAAATTTAATGGGTATCATAGCAAATGAAGATCCTACTAATTTGTTGAGAATAATTTCAAAAGAAATCTCTGAACAACTATATAAAAAGATCAACAAACATAATTTAATCTTTATATACGAGCCTGCCAGAGAAGTTCTCAGGCTTATGGGTTCTTCTGTAGATTGTGATAAGCTTAGAGGTTTCAAAATCTACATGGCAGAAACTGAAGATTTACACGATTCTATTTTTCAAAAAAAGAAAACTGTTTACCCTCTCAAAGAAGATGAAAAAATTGGATGTTTGAAAGAAGAGTCTCAAATATATATATATCCAATTTACGCAAACGACACTTTTCTTGGTGCGGTTGGCCTTTTTGAAGATGACTATAATTTAGAGGAGATAAACTCCAATTTTTCTACATATGCCGTGCTTATGAATCTTGTTATGGAAGCTCTTTCTATTGAAGAGTTGAGAGAAAAAGTTACTTTGTTAGAAAATTTAACGGAAGTTATAGAAGATATATTGGACAGAGAAAAACTTATCAAAAAGATAGTAAGCGAAATACACAACTTTTTGCATGCACAAGTCAGTGCTTTTTGGGAGTATGATGAAGAATCCGAAAAACTCGTATTAAAATATGTCGAAGGAATTCATGATGAAAACATTTTAAAACACGAATTGAACTTATATGGTTCTTATGAAGGCGAAACTTTGTTTGGATCATCGGAAAAAATTGTTATAGGTAGAAGGTTTTATAATAATAAAGAAAAGGCTTTTGAAATAGACTATAGATCATCTATGTATTCAAAGATTGTTTCCGATGGAAAATCACTCGGTGTTATAGCAATATACAACAGAGAAAAAAACTATGGATACAGACCTTACAAACACTTTGACAATTTAGACTTGACTTTTTTAACAGATGCTTGTAAGAGAGCTGGAGTTGCAATAAACAGAATTTATTTATACGAAAAACTTCAAACTGAGGTTCAAAAACTCAAAAAATTTAAAAAAAGCAACGAACAGTTGATAAATCTTCAAAAAACACAGCTTGAAAAGACAAACGCTCTACACAAAATATCTCAAGCAATAAAGTCCACTTATGATATAAACAATGCGATAAAAATAATGCTTCTCGGGTTAACTTCTGGAAGGGGACTTAAGTTTAACAGGGCTCTATACCTTGAAAGGGACAAAATTCGTGGTTTTTTGATTCCAAAACTCTGGATAGGGCCAGCAGATGATGAAAATATTGGCGAGGCCTGGAACCAAGCTAACCAAAAGGCTCTTAAATATGGTGATTTGGTACAATTTTTAAGAGAAGAAGCTTTGAATATGCCAAACACAAACAAATTGACTGAATCAGTTTCTAACAAAGTTTTGGCGTATAAAGGGCACCCTATCTTGGAAAGAGTCGTTAGTAAAAGACAAATTGTAAATGTAACGTCAAATGTTTTTAAAATTAAATATGATGAATTAGAAGATATTTATGACATAATAAAAACAGAAGAATTTTTAATTTTCCCTTTAGCAGGAAGAGCTGAAACGAAAGGGATAATAGTAGTAGACAACAAGTTCAACAAAGAACCAATAACAGATATAGATTCTGAAATATTGAAACTTTTTATGGATTCAATTGGGCTTGCAATGGAAACGATAGAAAATTACAATGAATTGAGAAATAAGACTAAATCTTTGGAAGAACAGAAGAATCTTATGGATTATTATAGAAGGTTTAAAGATAATATTTTACAGAATCTCGCTGTTGGTATTGTAGTTGTTGACAGACAGAGTAAGATAATCGAATGGAACGAAAAGGCGGAATCTTTCTTTTCAAAACCAAGGGAGAATATCATTGGGAACTCTATTAACCTTATGTCTTCTACTTTTGGGGAAGACATTTTGAACACCATCGATACTATAATGGAATCTGAAGAAAGTTTGAAATATACAAATTATAAGCTAAAAATTGGGGATCAAACTAAAATTTTCGATATTCAATTTTCGCTATTGAGAAATAGAGAAGTAGGTTATGTTGAAGGAGTTATACTTGGTTTTGACGATGTTACAGAGATTTACTACCTTCAACAGGAAATGGAAAAAAGAGAAAAACTCGCTGCAATTGGTGAGATGACTTCGCGTATTGCTCATGAAATAAGAAATCCTTTAACTGTTATTGGAGGATTTTTGAATAGAATGTATAAAAAAATGGATGATCCAATAGCTGTTGAGAAATATACAGGTATAATAGATGATGAAATTTCGAGATTGGAAATAATCGTTTCGGAAATATTGGAGTATTCGAGAGGACAAAAACTTCCAGAGTTTGAGGAGATTGATTTAAACAAATTAATAGAAGATGTCCTCATAATGTACGAAGATTTTATAAAACAAAAGAATATAACTTTAGAAAAAGCGAAGAACGTGGATAATATCTACGTGAATGTGGACAGAAACAGAATTAAACAAGTTCTCATCAACCTTTTAAAAAATGCAATTGAAGTTGTGACAAATGAGGGTAGGATAGAAATCAAAAGTGGTATTGACGAAAAACACAGAGCTTTTTTCCAAATTAAAAATAACGGAGCTCAAATTCCGGAAGAGAACCAAGAAAAACTCTTCATGCCTTTTTTTACAACAAAGACGCATGGAACAGGACTGGGACTGCCAATTTGTAAAAAGATAATAGAAGATGAACATAAAGGAAATCTTTATTTGGTAAAATCTGACGAGGATGGAACAATTTTTAGATTTGAATTACCTTTAGATTCATAAGGAGGAGGGGAATTATGGCTAAAATTTTAGTTGTAGACGACGAAGATAATGTAAGATTGTTAATTAAGGAAGAGTTGGAAGACACAGGGTATGAAGTTATAGATGCTCCAAATGCCGAAAAGGGCTTAGAAATTTTAAAAGAAAAAGATGATATTGACATAGTATGTACAGACATTGAAATGCCAGATATTAGCGGTTTAGAATTTGCTGGCGAGATTAGAAAGAAATTTGGCGACAAAAAGATTATATTTTTGACTGCATATTCACATTATAAATCTGAGATGGCTTCTTGGGCTGCAGATGCTTATGTTGTTAAATCTATGGATTTAACTGAATTGAAAGATACCATTTCTAATTTATTGAATATTTAATGAAGATGCTGGTCACCTGATGGTGGCCTTTTTAGTTGGAAGATAATGAGAATTTGTTAAACAAATTCTCGGTTGTTAGTTTTTGGTTGTTAGTTGTTAGAAAAAATTTAAAATCAAGATTAATATAAAAAAGACTTTAACCAAATTTCTAATAGTTAATTTTAGAAGAAAATTTATAAGTAAAACAATTACGAAATATAAAAACTCAAAGTAGGTCGTATAGTAGAAATTGTTTTACAACAATTTCTGTTTAGAGTTTAAGGTTGGAAGTTGGAAGAAAAAACAATGATAAACATCAAAATAAACAAAAACCAACAACCTCCAACTAATAACAAAATAAATTGCAAAGCAATTTATTTTATAAGATGTTTCACTCAGTAAAACTCCAATACTTTTCATTTTTATATTTCTACATAATTATTTAAGCTATATTAGAATTTCAACAAAAATAACGAACTATTGAGAATTATAGTACAAAATTTATCTCCATCATCCAACCAAATTATTAATTATTTAAAATACACAAACGGAGGTGTTTGTTTTGGAATATAAAGACACTCTAAATTTGCCCAAAACTAACTTCAAAATGAAGGCAAATTTAAAAGGTAAAGAACCTCTCCAGTTGAAAACTTGGAAAAAACTGGATCTGGAAAACTTAGTTAGAGAAGAAAGAAAAGATGCACCAAAATTTTTATTACATGATGGACCTCCATATGCAAATGGTGATATTCATATGGGGCATGCTTTAAATAAAATTTTAAAAGACATTGTTATTAAATATAAAACTCTCCAGGGGTTTAATACTCCTTATGTTCCTGGATGGGATACTCATGGACTTCCAATAGAGCATAAGGTTACAACCGAGATGGGAGAAGAAGCCAAGCATAAATCAAAGATTGAAATAAGAAAAGCATCTGAAAAATACGCTATGAAACATTATAAAAAACAGAGAGATGAATTCATAAGACTTGGTATAAGAGGAGATTGGGAGCACCCATACTTAACTCTTCACCATGAATATGAAGCTGCAGTTTTAGATACACTAAAGAGTCTTGTTGATTCTGGCAATGTTTATAGAAATAAAAAACCAATTTACTGGTGTTCAGAATGTGAGACTGCTTTAGCCGAAGCTGAAGTTGAATATCACGATCATACTTCACCATCAATTTACGTTAAATTTGAATATGAACCAAATACTTATATGGTTATTTGGACAACAACTCCTTGGACACTTCCTGCTAATGTTGCCATTGCAGCCCACAAGGATTTCGAATATGCAAAAATAAAAGTCAATGGGGAATACTGGATATTGGCAAAAGATTTAATAGAAAAAACTTTAAAAGCTGCAAAAATAGAAGATTATGAGATAGTGGATACTTTTAAAGGATCTGAATTAGAGGGTAAAACTGCCAAGCATCCATTTATAGATAGAGAGTCACAATTGGTTTTGGCTGATTATGTTACTTTGGAAGACGGTACGGGACTTGTTCATACTGCACCAGGACATGGTAATGAAGACTATATAACTGGTTTGAAATATAAATTACCTGTTATTTCTCCTGTTGATCATCAAGGAAAATTTACAAACGAGGTTCCAAAATACGAAGGAATGAAAATTTGGGATGCCAACAATGTAATTATAGAAGACTTGAGAGAAAGTGGACATCTCGTAGCAGTAGAAAAGATAGAACATTCATACCCACACTGTTGGAGATGTAAGAGTCCTCTAATTTTCAGAGCAACTGAACAATGGTTTATAGGTGTTGACCACAATAATTTGAGAAATAAAGTTCTTGAAGAAGTTGATAAAGTTAAATGGATCCCAGATTGGGGTGAAAAGAGATTTAAAGGTATGGTTAACGACAAACCAGACTGGTGTATTTCGAGACAAAGAGCTTGGGGTATTCCTATTCCAGCCGTTTATTGTGAAGATTGTGGAGAAGTATCTCTTACTACAGAACAATTAGATCACGTTATAAAAATAGTTGAAAAAGAAGGTACAAACGCTTGGTTTACAAAAGATGTTAACGAATTGATCCCAGAAGGGTTTAAATGTCCAAAATGTGGTGGAACGCACTTCAAAAAAGAAGAAGATATTTTAGATGTTTGGGTAGATTCAGGTTCTTCTTGGGAAGCTGTAGTCAACAAAAGAGAAGAATTAAATAAATATCCAGTTGACTTGTATTTAGAAGGGTCAGACCAACACAGAGGTTGGTTCCAGAGTTCAATCTTTTTATCTGTTGGTAAAAATGGGATCGCTCCTTATCAACAAGTTCTTACTCACGGATTCGTAAAAGACCAGGAAGGTAAGAAGATGTCGAAATCTATGGGTAATGTTATAAGTCCACTTGAAATAATAGATCAATATGGGGCTGATATTTTAAGACTTTGGGTAGCTTCTGCAGATTACCGAGGAGATATCAAAATATCTTACGATATTTTAAAACAACAAACAGAAGTTTATAGAAAATTCAGAAATACTGTAAGATTCTTACTCGGAAACATTTCTGATTTTGACCCAACAACTGATTATGTAAAATATGAAGATATGTATGAAATAGATAAATGGGCAATGACAAAATTACACGAATTAATTAAAAATGTTACCGATGCTTATGATAACTATGGATTCTATAGAGTTCATCACATGCTTAGCAGATTCTGCACTATTGATATGAGTTCAATTTATTTGGATATCATCAAAGATAGAATTTATACAGAAGGGAAAAAGTCTAAATTGAGAAGATCTGCACAAACAGCCATGTATGAAATAGCTTTGGCGTTGACTAAAATGATGACACCTATCCTTTCTTTTACAGCAGAAGAAGTTTACAGATATCTTCCAGAAAAGGCTCAAAGATTTGAAACTGTTCAATTAGAAGAATGGCCTGAATTCAAAGAAGAATACATGGATGAAAAAATCATATCTAAATGGGAAAAAATACTTGAATTAAGAGAAGATGTCACAAAAGCACTGGAAGAAAAGAGAAGAGATAAATTTATTGGAAATTCTCTCGATGCAAAAGTAATCGTAGAAACAAAAAATGAAGAATTAAAAGAACTATTGAAAGAGTACGATAATTACTTATTATCAGATGTTTTCATAACATCACAATTTGAACTTGGAGAAGTGGACGAAGGATACAACGGTAACGTTTCTAAAGTTAAAGTGGTTAAAGCAGAAGGCAAAAAATGTGAAAGATGTTGGAAAGTTGATCCTAAAACAGGTGAAGATTCTGATCATCCAGAGACATGTCCAAGATGTGCCGCTGTTTTAAGAGGAGAAAGAGAAAATTAATAAATTTTTTTAATTAGTCCATCAGTTTATCTGGTGGGCTTTTTTTATCATAAAATTTTTATAAATTCTTAAGAAAATCTTTATTTTTAAGATGTAAAATTTATTTTGATTACGAAATATTCGGTTTCGAAATATTTATGGGGTGATTTATGGAAAACAAAGCATTAGAGATTGTAAAAAATCTAAAAGGTATCATGGATTTGTTTAGAAAGGCTGTTAAAAATGAGGTTAAAGATAAGAATTTAACCAGTTCTCAAGTTATGGTTATTGCAATTTTATCCCATAGAAAAGAGATGAAAACAAGTGAACTCAGCAAGGAATTGGGCCTTTCAAATAGCACTGTTTCTGGAATTGTAGATAGGTTGGAAGAAAAAAAATTAATTGAGAGAATAAGGAGTAAGGAGGATAGACGTGTTATTAAAGTAAGAGTTAATAAAGAGTTTAAGACTTCTATGGCGAGTAAGTACATGGATGTTGAAGAAAAAATAACCAATATCATAAACAAATCGCCTAAAGAGGACATCGATTTTATCTTAAAGGGTTTAGAAAATCTAAAAAAACTGTTAGAAGAAGAAATAAAGGAATAATTTTTATTTTTATAACAATTTTTATTTAAGGAGCCAACAAAATGCTAAAACTGATTAAATATTTAAAACCTTACAGTTTCCTTCTGATAATGGCCATATTTTTGCTCTTTGTTCAGGCAATGAGCGAATTGGCTTTACCAAATTATATGTCGGATATTGTAAATACTGGTATTCAACAAGGTGGTATTGAAACTGCCGTTCCAAAAGCTATGAGAAAAAGTACAATGGATAAAATCACTCTTTTTATGGACAGTGAAGAGAAGGATTTTGTTTTAAACAATTATGAATTTGTGGACAGCTCTTCTGAAAATTATGACAAATATTTAGAAGAATACCCTGCCTTGGAAAATGAAAACATATATGTATTAAAAGATATTTCAAATAAGACAAGAGATGAATTGATCCCAATACTGGGGAAAACTCTCATGACTGTTTCAGGCATTCAACAAGCAAAAGAAAATGCTGAAGGCGGAGTTATGAATTTAAATGGCATGGAAATGCCGGCTAATTTAGACGTGTATAATTTGTTGAAGATGATGCCAGAATCTCAAAGACAACAAATGACCGAACAGATAGACAAACAAATTGAAGCATTGGGTGAGGACATGGTCAACCAAGCTGCGGTTGCTGCGGTTGAAAAAGAATATGTTGAGCTTGGTTTAGATGTTGATAAAATGCAAAATGATTATATTTTGAGTACTGGATTTTGGATGCTTATGGTTTCTCTTTTGAGTGCTGCAAGTACAATTGTTGTAAGTTTATTGTCTGCAAGAATTGGTGCCGGAGCTGCAAAAGATATAAGATACGACGTTTTTTCTAAAGTCGAGAATTTTTCAAATTCAGAATTCGTAAAATTTTCTACAGCTTCGCTTATAACGAGAACTACAAACGATATTATCCAAATTCAACTGGTTCTTATTATGATGATAAGAATGGTTTTTTACGCACCAATTATGGGTACTGGAGGAATTATAAGAGCTCTTGATACAAGTCCTTCCATGTCGTGGATAATAGTTCTTGCGGTTATAGTTTTGTTGGGTTTAATAGCAGTCATTTTCGCAATTGCCCTACCAAAATTCAAAAAAATGCAAAAACTTATAGATAGGTTGAATTTGGTTACAAGGGAAAACTTATCGGGAATGATGGTTATTAGAGCTTTTAACACACAGAAATTTGAAGAAGAGAGATTTGATAAAGCTAACACAGAACTTACAAAAACTCAGCTTTTTATAAACAGAGTTATGGTTTCTATGATGCCTATTATGATGTTTATTATGAATGGTGTTATGGTTCTAATAGTTTGGATTGGAGCACACCAAATTTCTGAATCTTCTCTACAAGTTGGAGATATGATGGCTTATATGCAATATGCCATGCAGATAATTTTCTCATTTTTAATGCTTTCTGCAATGTTCATAATACTCCCAAGAGCTACAGTTTCAGCAAATAGAATTAAAGAAGTTTTAGACGTTGACCCAGAAATAAAAGATCCAGAAAATCCAAAAAATATTAAAAATCCAAAAGGTTTGGTGGAGTTTAAAAATGTTTCTTACAAATTCCCACACGCAGAAGAACCTATTTTGAAAAATATAAGTTTCACAGCTGAACCGGGAAAAACAACTGCTATTATAGGTTCAACTGGTTCTGGTAAATCAACATTGGTAAACATGATACCAAGATTTTACGACGCTACCGAAGGACAAGTTCTTATAGATGGAATTGATGTTAGAGAAATAACACAAAATGAGTTAAGGAAACAAATTGGTTATGTGCCACAAAGAGGTGTTCTTTTCAGTGGAGACATCGAATCCAATTTAAAATATGCCGATAAAAATGCCCCAGAAGAACTTATTAATAAAGCCATAGACATAGCACAAGCAAGAGAAATAGTAGAAGAGAAAGAAGAAGGAATACACGCCCCAATTTCACAAGGTGGTTCTAATGTTTCTGGTGGACAAAAACAAAGGTTATCTATAGCAAGAGCACTTGTTAAAAAACCAAATGTTTTTATCTTCGACGATAGCTTTTCCGCTTTGGACTTTAAAACGGATTCTAAATTGAGAAAAAAACTCAAGGAAGAAACTGGTAATAGCACTCTTATAATTGTTGCACAAAGAATTGCAACTATTAAAAATGCTGAACAAATAATTGTGTTAGACGAAGGGAAAATAGTAGGAAAAGGAACACATAACGAACTGATGGAAAGTTGTGAAACTTATAAAGAAATAGCCTTATCTCAATTGTCCAGGGAGGAATTAGAATGAGCGAAGATCAAAAAAAACGTCCTCAACAACAAAGTCAGGGTTCTGGTCCTGCGATGATGAGAGGTGGAGAAAAACCTAAAAACTTTGGGAAGTCTTTCAGAAAATTGTTGAATTATATTAGTGAATATAAAATTCCTATTATAATAGTGTTTGTTTTTGCCGCTGGTTCAGCTGCGCTGATGATTTTTGGCCCAAAAATACTCGGTAACGTAACTACAGAAATATTTGAAGGTCTTATGGAAAAAATAGCCGGTACCGGAAATGGTATAGACTTTGGAAAAGTTGCTAATACATTGTTGATGCTTTTAGGTCTTTATTCTGTCAGTGCATTGTTTAGCTATGTTCAAGGTTGGATTATGTCAGGTATTTCTATGAAAATCACCTATAAATTCAGAAGGCAGATTTCTGAAAAGATGAATAGGATGCCTTTCAAATATTTTGACAATACAAATCAAGGTGAAGTTTTATCCAGAGTTACCAACGATGTCGACCTCCTCAGTCAGTCTATGAACCAAAGTTTGACTCAACTCATAACAGCAATTACCACTATTATAGGTGTTTTGATAATGATGTTGACTATAAGTTGGAGAATGACTCTTATAGCGCTTGGAATAATACCAATATCTATATTTTTAATAGCCTTAATAGTTAGATATTCCCAAAAGTTTTTCAAACAACAACAGGATTACCTGGGAAACGTGAACGGGCATGTTGAAGAAATGTACGGCGGTCACGTTGTTATGAAAGCTTTTAACGGTGAAAAAGATAGTGTTGAAAAATTTGAAGTATTAAACAAGAAACTTTACGGTGCTGCTTGGAAATCACAGTTTTTCGCTGGCCTTATGATGCCTATTATGAGATGGGTTGGTAACTTGGGATACGTTGGTGTAAGTATAATGGGTGGTTTTTTGGCTGCACAGAGAATGATCTCAGTTGGAGATATTCAAGCTTTTATCCAATATGTGAGACAGTTTACACAGCCAATTGCACAAGTTGCAAACATATCCAATATACTTCAACAAACAATCGCTGCTGCAGAAAGAATCTTTGAATTTTTAGAAGAAGAAGAAGAACCTGTTGAAACAACAAATCCAATTAATCCAGAAAAATTAAAAGGTGAAGTAGAATTCAAAGACGTTCACTTTGGTTATGATGAAGACAAAATTATAATAAACGATTTTTCTGCAAAAGCTAAACCAGGACAAAAAATAGCAATAGTAGGACCAACCGGTGCAGGAAAGACTACTATGGTTAAATTGTTGATGAGGTTCTATGATGTGAATTCTGGAGAAATATTAATCGATGGATACAACATACAAGATTTCACAAGGCATGATTTAAGAGCCCAATTTGGAATGGTTTTACAAGATACTTGGTTGTACAACGAAAACATAAGAGAAAACATCAGGTACGGAAACTTGAACGCATCTGACGAAGAAGTTTATGAAGCTGCGAGAGCAGCTTATGTTGAAACCTTTGTTCACGCTCTTCCAGAAGGATATGATTTGGTGTTAAACGAGGAAATAACCAATATTTCTCAAGGACAAAAACAGCTTATAACCATTGCAAGAGCTTTTCTTAAAAATCCAAAAATGCTCATTCTCGATGAAGCCACAAGTTCTGTAGATACAAGGACAGAGCTACAAATCCAAAAAGCTATGGACAAGCTAATGGAAGGAAGAACAAGCTTTATTATTGCACATAGGTTATCCACAATTAAGAATGCTGATTTAATACTTGTCATGAACCATGGTGATATTGTAGAACAGGGAAATCACGAAGAGCTTCTTGAAAAAGACGGTTTCTACGCAGATTTATATAAAAGTCAATTTGAAGATCCAATGACTGTTTAATATAAAAACTCCTTGCATTAATTTTGCAAGGAGTTTTTATTGCCCTTTGTGAAAAAACATCGTTTCAACTGTTTTCAACATTATCTGTAAATCAAGCATTATGCTTCTATTTTTAATGTAATATAGATCATATTCTGTTTTTCTTTTATAATCTTCAAGGCTTTGTGTGTATTTGTAATATATCTGAGCCCAACCAGTTATACCAGGCTTTGTTTGGTATCTGATTTCATAATAGTTTATATTTCTCAGCATTTGGTTGTGGAATTTTTCTATTTCAGGCCTTGGTCCTACTATTGACATATCACCTTTTATTACATTTATGAACTGTAAAACTTCATCAACTCTTGTTTTTCTTATTAACTTTCCAGATTTAAGTATTTTTCCTTTTTTATCCATAGTTCTGAACTTGATCATCTCAAAAGGCATTTGATTTTTGCCAAACCTTTTTTGTCTGAAAACCAAAGGAAATCCCGATTCAAGAAGAATTACTATAGATATAAGCAACATAACGGGTGAAAAAATTATAAGTAATACAACACTAAAAAGAATATCTATTACCCTTTTTAATTTTGGTTCTTCTTTCTCTGAGAAGTAAATCTTGTAATATTCTTCAAAAGAATACATTATTTTCAAATGTATTCTTTTCAAAAATCTTTCTGCTATTGAAGTTATGTATTCTTTTTTTATATTGCGTTTTTCAATATATTTTTTCATTTTATCTGATATAAAAGGATTTGCTATTAACAATCTGTCGTAGTTTACGTTGTTATTGTAAAACTCTAATTCCTCTAAGGTTTCTATATATCCTATAAAAACAATATTACCTCGGGACTTTTTGGTAATCTCTTCCAAAATGTTTTTATAATAGTTCTTTTTTCCATAAACTACGTATCTTAAAGGTTTTATATATTTTCTCTCGTATTTGAAAAACAACAAATGTAATACCGGTATACTTATAAAAGAGGATATAAATATTTTCAGTAAATTATAATTCTGAAGAAGTTGGGCTGAAAAAAGAGAAATCAAAAATATCATAAATGATGCGGTTATAAACCCAAAAAGATAACGTATTATTATCTCTGAAGGTGTCGCACCAATATCCTCTTCAAAAATTTTGAAAGAGTACATTCCCAAATAAATCGCCATTGTGTTTATGATTATTATATATATATTATTATATAATAATACATTAAAAATTAACAATGTAAAAATTTCTAAAATCTTTAGTTCTTTAATCATAAAAATACCCCATTTTAAGCTTTAATAGTTATTTTAAATGTTATATGTCTTATTATTATTTGTATATTACGATTTTTATCTGAATATAAATTTATGTTATAATATATATATATTCTTATGGAAATAGTAAGCCCCATAAAAACAAAGTTGGTTTTTGTTTTTAGCCTCAAGTATTCACCCTACTTGAAAAGTAAACCCTCATTATCGGCAGATTGAAAAACTCAATCTGCCAAATTTTTTATGTTAATGACTTTATTATCAATTATACCACTGTTAAATTATTTCACAATTTTTGTTGAATGATCTAAAACTTCCCTCATAATGGTATGTATTCTATAACATTTAGATATTAAAAAAGTGCTTTATCTTAGATTTATCCAGATAAAGCACTTTTGTATTATTCTGCTGTTTCAGTTTGTAAACTTAGCTCTATTTTTTGTTTTTCTATTGTTTGATTTAATATTTTCATTTCTCTCATTACAAAGATCAAAGTTACTGTAAATGCTAATGCATCAGATATAGGGAATGTCGCCCATATTCCTTCAAGTCCGAAAGAATTAGCCATAATAAATACTATTGGAATGAAAAACAATATCTGTCTTGACATTGAGAGTAATAAAGCTGGACCAGCTTTTCCTATAGCCTGGAATAATGACGAACCTACTATTTGGAAGCCGACTAAAAATATCACAGATACATTGATTCTTGTTGCCCACACAGCTTGTGCAATTAATTCTGCATCTGTCGTGAATATAGATATCAAAATTTCTGGAAAAATCATCAAAATTGCATAAGAGGCTACTGAAAATATAGTAGTAACTTTTGTGGCTGTTTTTATTACTTCTTTTACCCTGTCGTATTTTTTAGCTCCGTAGTTGAATCCTGCAATTGGTAAGAACCCTTGAGCTATTCCAGACATAGGCATAATCGTGAACATAAGCAATCTATTTATCACTCCAAATACGGCAATAGAAAGTTCTCCACCGTACAAACCAAGTAAATTATTCAAAACCACTGCCAATATACTCCCTGCAGCTTGTCTTGCAAAAGCAGATGCTCCCACAGAAAAAGTCTCTTTTAATATTGGCCATTCAAATTTTATGTCTTTAAAATGGAAGTGTAAAGTGCTTTTCCCGCCCAAAAAGTAAGTAAGAATGTAAATGACACCAGTCATTTGAGCCAATAATGTTGCAAGTGCAGCTCCTCTTATACCCATATCAAAACCAAATATGAATATAGGATCGAGGATAATGTTCATAATCCCTGAGATCAACATACTTATCATTGCAACTTTGGAGTTTCCTTCTGCTCTTATTACGCTATTAGAGGTCATTGCAAAAGAAAAAAATATGTTACCAATAAAAATAACACTCATGTATTCTATCGCATAAGGCATTATTGCTTCTGTTGCACCAAAAAGACCTAATATTGGCTTAATAAATATACTCCCCAAAACTGCTATAACAATGGAAAATATAGCTATTATTCCAAGCATGTTACCAAGTGTTTTTTCTGCTTTTACAACATCTTTAGCACCGAGGGATCTTGATATTATAGAAGCTCCACCAATACCAACCATTTGTGCCAAAGCCATGATTATCATCTGTATAGGAAAAGAAACTGATACTGCTGCAATTCCAATTGTTCCTATTCCTCTACCAATGTAAATCGTATCTACAAAATTATATAAAGCCTGCACCATCATTGCTACCATTGCAGGCAATGAAAGTTTTAAAAGGAGTTTCCCTATACTTTCGCTTCCGAGCATTTTTGAATTTTTTTCCATTAATCAACACCTTCTTTTTTCTTCTGTTTAATCATGTTTTCTTTCATTTTATCCAGAACATCTAAAAATATTTCCATCTTTTCTTCCTCAATTCCATGGGTGACTTTTTCTTCCCAAACTTCTGCTGCTTTTTTCAGCTCATCTTTAATATCTGCACCTTTTTTAGTTAAAAAAACTCTCTTTATTCTTTTATCTTTTTCATCTGATTTTCTTTCAATATAACCGTTATCTTCCAAATTTTTAAGAGCTCTGGCTGTAGTTGCCTTGTCTATTTCCAAAGCGTGAGTTATTTCATCTTGAGATAATCCGTTTCCGTGATTAACTATATACATAAAATAGTGCATCTGTCCTCTACCTATATGAAACTCTTTAAAAACACTGTCAAAAAAACTGTGAGAATTTCTAAATACGCATGATATTTTTCTTTCTATATATTTCATAATTTACCTCCAAAAAAAAGTTGCATGCACAACAGTTGCACACACAACCAATTATACTATATTATTTGTTGCGTTCGCAACTATTTTTTGTTAAAAAACCTTAAAGTAATCCCCTTCATATTAGATGTTTTTTATAAGGCTCCTAACAAACGGATAATGTTGTATATTCACCCATTCAAAAATTTTTACCTTTAAAAATTTATTAATTATAATGTTAAAATATGATATAATATGTTTACGTTACGAACTAATATTTTAGAAGGGGGAAGGAATTATGTATACCGATGAAAAGATTGTAAAAAAACCAAGGAAGTATTATTCAGAAGATTTAAAATTCACTGAATGGAATACTGTTAAAGAAGAACTCGAGAAATTAGAAAAATATGAAATCAACTTTAAAAAGGATTTAATAGAGTTTATGAAGAGGAAAAGTGAATTTGAAGCTGCTTTGTCTGAAGAAATGGCGTGGAAATATATCAGGATGACTTGTAATGCAGATAAACCAGAATTTTCAAAAGATTTTAACGAATTTTATTCAAAAGTTATTTCTCCTACAGAAGCTTATGACTTCAAATTGAAAAAGAAATTTTACGAAAGTCCTTTCAGAAAAGAATTAGGCTCCGAATATGATCTGTTGAACAAAATCATTTCAAAGGATATTGAGATTTTCAGGGAAGAAAATATTCCTCTAAAAATTAAAGAACAAGAGTTATCTTCTAAATACGGGGAGATAATTTCAAAACTCACTGTTGAATTCAAAGGTGAAGAAAAAACCCTTTCTCAAATGGGGGTTTATCAAAAAGATCCTGATAGAAAAATCAGAGAAGAAGCTTGGAAATTAGTTGGGGCAAAAGTTTTAGAAGTTAAGGACGAGTTGAACGATTTATTCGATCAATTAAAAGAGATTAGAATAGAAATAGCTAAAAATGCAGGTTTCGATAATTATAGAGACTATATGCATTTTGCAAAAGGTAGATTTGATTATACTCCTGAAGATTTGTTTGAATTCCATAAATCAGTAGAAAAAGTAGTAGTTCCTTATTTAAAAGAATTGAACAAAGAAAGAAAAGAAAAATTAGGTGTAAAAACGTTAAGACCTTGGGATTTGAGCGTTGATCTCGACGGAAAAGTACTTTCACCTTTTAAAACTGAAGAAGAACTTGTAAATAAGGCTATTGAAGTCCTACACAGAGTTAAACCAGACTTTGGGATCAAACTTGAAAAGATGAAAAATTCTGGTTTTCTTGATTTAGAAAATAGAAAAGGGAAAGCTCCTGGTGGATATAACTACCCTTTGCACGAAACTGGAGGTTCTTTTATTTTTATGAACGCTGTTGGCCTTCAAAGCGATGTTAGCACTTTGTTACACGAATCAGGTCACGCTATGCATAACTTTGCTTGTAAACATTTTGATATTGGTGCTTACAAAGATTATCCAAGTGAAGTTGCAGAAGTTGCTTCTATGTCTATGGAGCTGTTGACAATGGAACATTTGAACGTTTACTATTCAGATGATAACGACCTTAAAAAGGCTAAATTGGAGCAATTGAAAGGAACGCTAAAAATTTTCCCATGGGTTATGACAATTGATGCTTTCCAACAGTGGATTTACACAAACCCAAATCATACAGCTGAAGAAAGAGAAGAATTTTTTGCGTCTTTAATGGATAGATATAACACCGGTGATGATTTTTCTGGTTTAGAAACCGAAAAAGCTACAAGATGGTTGAGACAGTTGCATGTTTTCGAAGTTCCTTTTTATTACATCGAATATGCTATGTCACAATTGGCAGCACTTGGGATTTATAAGAATTACAAAGAAAAAGGGAAAGAAGCCGTTAAAATGTACGAAGATTTTATGAGTCTTGGCTATTCAAAACCTGTTCCTGAAATTTATGAAGCTGCTGGAGTTAAATTTGATTTTAGTGAGAAATATATTTCTGAATTGGTTGATTTTATTAAAAAAGAAATCGAAGAAATAGAATAAAAATTATGATATCATTTAAGCGTCCTTAGCAGGACGCTTTTGTTTTTAATGAAATATTTATAACACTTTTAAAAAATTAGATTCTTCGACTCCAAAAA
>NZ_FMYV01000009.1 GCF_900102615.1 Geotoga petraea
TAATGAAAATGCTGTATCTTGCTACTCAAAAAGCCACAAAAAAATGGACAGCCAGATACAATAATTGGAACCTCATTATAGCTGAACTGTCCATTGTTTTCGAAGATAGACTTAAAGACTATATCTTCTAATCCTAATCTAAAAACTTAATAATACTTATTCTAAGCAGTTTTCACTGTTAATATACTATCATTTTGCTTTGTGTATTTTTTATGAGTTTTAGAGTTATAATTTTAGTAGTTTCTTGTTTTAATTTTTTGTTGGGACGTTTTTTGTCATTTTTCATTTGTTTTTTACTACCAATTTGGTGTTTTTACACAATTTATTTTACAGACTCTTACAATGAAATCGATGAAAATCGATCTCTTCGTAGTTAGACATAAAGAACCAGGTACACCCGCATTTATAAGAAAATACTCAGATGCAAGTATAATAAATGCTGGTGACGGATTACATGCCCACCCTACACAAGCAATACTTGACGCATTCACAATGTATGAAAATTTTAATAGTTTTAAAGGTTTAAAGGTATCTATTATTGGAGACTTTTATCACTCAAGAGTTGTTAGATCGAACATCAAACTCTTGAATATGCTTGGAGCTGATGTGGCTATATGCTCTCCAACAACACTTTCACCAAGAGAGATAAGGACTTTACCGATTAAATATACTCATGACCTTAAAGAAGCCATTAAAGATGCAGATGTTGTGATGGGTTTAAGAATGCAGCTTGAAAGACAATCTCAAGGATTGTTCCCTTCACTAAAAGAATATAACAAATATTTTGGAATTAAAGAAGATATGTTTGAAACTCTTGCAAATAAAGATGCAATTCTCATGCACCCAGGACCAATTAACAGAGGGGTAGAGCTTTCTGGAGACATTGCAGATAAACCTTATTCAAAAATATTAGATCAAGTACAAAATGGAGTAATTACAAGAATCGCACTTATAAAACATTTGTTAGGTGGTGATTCTTTGTGATTAAACTTATTAAGAATGCAAATATAGTTTCTCACAGCACAAATGGAATTTACGATGTTTTGATAGAAGGCAACAAAATTTTAAAGATAGATAAATATATAGATGTTGATGCAGATGAAATTATCTATGCAGATAATAAGACTTTGGTTCCAGGGTTGATAGACATGCATGTCCATTTCAGGCAACCAGGGTTCGACCACAGAGAAACTTTGGAAACAGGTTCTTTGGCTGCGTTACATGGTGGGGTTACAACGGTTGGAATGATGCCTAATACAAAACCTGCAATAGACAATTCTATAATGATTGAATATATACAAAATAAATCAAAAGAACTTGATCTCATAAATATATTACCTATTGGAGCTATCACAAAAGGAAGAGAAGGGAAAGAACTTGCTGGTATGCAGGGGATGACCGATAAAGGTGCAATAGCTTTTTCAGACGATGGAGCACCAGTTTATGACCCAAACATAATGTACAGAGCGGCTCAATATTCTTTGATGACAAAGAAGCCTTTGATTAACCACGCTGAAGTTCCAGAGCTTGCTAAAGGGAACATGAGAGAAGGGGAGGCTTCTTGCAAAATAGGAGTTTATGGAATACCAGAAATAGCGGAATCCATTATGGTTGCAAGAGATATAGAAATTTCAAAATACACTGGAGCACATGTACACATTGCCCACGTATCAACTTCTCAAACAGTGGACTTGTTAAAATATGCAAAGATGCAAGACTTAAAAGTAACTTCAGAAGTTACTCACAACCACCTTTTACTAAACGAAGAAGCTTGTGAGAATTATTCTACTGATACAAAGATAAACCCACCGTTACCAGATAAAAAATCTCAAAAAGCATTAATAGAAGCTATAAGAGATAACACAATAAACATGATCGTATCAGATCATGCTCCATATGCAAAATACGAAAAAGAAGTTGAGTTTGAAACAGCTCCAACTGGTATTAGCGGAGTAGAGACTCTTTTGTCTGGAATAATAAAGCTTTCAAAAGAACAAAAAATAGAGTTGAAAGATTTGATAGAAAAAGTTACTTACAACCCAGCTAATATATTCAGACTTGAAAATATAGGGGATATAAAAGAAGGATACAATGCAGATATAGTTATAGTTGATGTAGATAGAGAATGGGAAATAACAGAAAGTACTCTAAAATCAAAAGGTAAAAATACACCTTTTTTAAATACTTTTATGCCTGGGGTTGTTGAGAAGGTATTTGTAAATGGGGAAATTAAGTACCAGGAAAAAGAGTTGATCAAATGATCAAAGGAAAAATATTAGAAAAACAAATTAAAAATGAATATATGTATTTGAAAGTTGAAATGAATGAAAATATCCATATAGAACCAGGTCAATTTTTGATGCTCAAAAATGATATGGATAAAAATATGGCAAAACCTTTTTCAATAATGAGTCAGGATGGAAAAGAAATAGAATTTATCATAAAAATAATCGGTGATTTCACAAAAAAATTATCTCAAAAAAATATACATGAAAATATTTATCTGAGAGGTCCATACGGACATGGGTTTATAGAAAAGATAGATAAAAATAAAAAATATGTTTTGTTAGGGGGCGGCTGCGGAGCTGCACCCTTGCTCCATTTTGAAAAAAACTATCCAAATATGGTAGAAAATATAAAGATTGGTTTTAAAAACAGCTTTGTTGAGAACGTTGTTCCAGAGTATAAATTGATTTTTGAAAATATAGAAAAAAAGACGCCAATAGATTGGTTAAAAGAAAATGATTTTGAAAATATCATAAGTTGTGGACCAAAGGGAATGTTCAAAGCATTAAAAACTATGGATAAAAATTCTTATGTTTCTTTGGAAGAAAATATGGGGTGTGGAATTGGTATGTGTAAAGGATGCCCCGTTAAAACAATAAATGGGATAAAGATGGTTTGTAAAGATGGGCCACTCTTTAAATTATCTGAGGTGATTTTATGATTTTTGAAGATATAAAAAATCCATTTATCCTAAGTTCAGGTCCTTCTGGAAATTTCCAAGAACTATCTAAAATAATAGATTTAAACGAAATGGGTGCTATAACTACAAAAACAATAACACCAGAACCAAAAGAGGGTAACCCTGTACCAAGAATAGTGAATATAGAAAATGGATTTATAAACTCCATAGGGCTTCAAAATCCTGGTATAGATGAATTTGTAGAAAAAGAATTACCTGAAATAGAAAAATACAAGACTAAAAAGATCATCTCTATTGCAGGATATTCTCCAGAAGATTTTCAAATGATGATAAAAAAAATAGATGATTTTAATATAGATGCTTATGAGTTGAATTTTTCATGTCCTAATGTTAATAAAGGTGGAGCAACGATAACACAAAACTTCGACTTATACAAAAAATGTATAAAAATATCAAAAGAATCTACCGAAAAGCCTATTATAATAAAGCTTGGTTATTCTGATAGAATACTCAAGTTAGTTGAGATAGCTATAAATGAAGACGTAAAGAATTTCACTCTCATTAACACTTTAAAAGGTATGAGATTTGATCTTGAAACGGGGAAACCTTTACTAAAAAGAGGGATAGGCGGTGTAAGCGGGAGCGTAATAAAACCTTTCGCACTTGCAATGGTTTATACAGTAAAACAAAATTATCCAGAAGCAAGCATAATTGGGAACGGGGGTATATTTGATTCTGATGATGTTTTGGAGTTTAAATACGCTGGAGCAGATTATTTTGGAATCGGAACAGCTGTTATGATGGACCCCGAATTACCTATAAGTTTAAAAAATGAGTGGGAGGAAAAATATGTTTTATAAAAAATATTTGAAAATAAAAGAAAAAAATAATTCTCATGTTTGTGTTGGACTGGACTCTGATTATAAAAAAATAAGTAATGAAGAAAAAGATTTATATAAAAGAATTTATGACTTTAACAAAGATATAGTTGAAAAAACAAACAAACATGTTTGTTGTTACAAGCTTAATTCTGCTTTTTATGAAAAGGCTGGAGTTGAAGGAATGAAGGCTATGGAAGATACAGTTAATTACATAAAAGAAAATACAGAGATACCTATAATCTTGGATGTTAAAAGGTCGGATATTTTAAACACTGCAAAAGCTTATGCAGATTATTTTGTGGATAAATTACAAGCTGATTCAGTGACTCTTAATCCTTTGATGGGGAGAGATTCTATCACACCATATCTTGAGAAAAAGGTTCATGTTTTTATTCTTGTATTAACTTCTAACCCATCTGCAAGTGATTTTATAATGAAAAATGATTTATATATTGATCTAACTAATTTCAGCCAAGTTTTGAATAAAGAATTTGAAAATCAAGTTGGAATAGTCGTTGGTGCAACAAATGACAAGTTCAAAGAAATAAATAAAATTAACGAAAATATGATTTATCTTATACCTGGAATTGGCGCACAAGGTGGGGACTTAAAAAAGGTTTTAGAACAAGTAAAAGACAAAGAGTTTGTTATAAACTCTTCAAGGGGAGTAATTTTCTCAGAAGATCCTAAAAAATCGGTAATTGAATTGAAAAATAATATAAACGGAGGTCTCTAAATGCAAAATATATTAGATATGCTAAAAGAATCAGGTGCAATATTGGAAGGACACTTCAAGCTTTCTTCTGGTAACCATTCAGATAAATATGTTCAATGTGCGAGTGTGTTGAAAAACCCAAAGAATGCTGAAACATTGGGGAAAGAAATAGCAAAAAAATTACCAAATGATATAGAATTAGTAGTATCTCCTGCAATGGGGGGAGTTATAATAGGACACGAAGTTGCAAAAGCTCTGGGAGTTGATTTTATTTTCACAGAAAGAGATGAAAATGGAGATATGATTATAAAAAGAAATTTTAATATTGAAAAAAACGCAAAAGTTGCTATAATAGAAGATGTTATTACCACCGGGAAATCTACTAAAGAAGTGATTGAGCTTGTAGAGAAAAATCATGGTATAATTTATTCGTTAGGGTGTATAGTTAATAGGGGAAATATAGAAGAAATCAAAGATGTAGGGGTAAAATATTTGCTAAGTATAAATCCACAAATTTATAAACCAGAAGAATGTCCAATGTGTAAAAATGGTGTAGACATAACAAAACCTGGTAGTAGAAATATTTAACATCTTCATTTTCTATTAAGATTCCTTTATTATTATACTGATACAATTAAAACATCTGTTAAACGTATAAGCACTAATAAAAGTTTATTGATAATCAGATAATATTGAACGGAGGGGAATTACTATGATAGGAATAATTACAGATTCTGCAACAAATACTCCAGAGGAATATTTAAAATTTGATAGGATTGAGAATGTTACTCTTAGGGTATTTTTGGGAGAAGACTCATATAAAGACGATGAACTTTCAGAAGAAAAGCTTTTTGCTTTTATGGAGCATGACTTTCCAAAAACATCTTTGCCAAAGTTTCCAGACATTGAAGCTGCTTTTTGAAAGACTTGTTGAAAAAGGATGCGATGAAATAATAAGTATAAATATTTCATCTGGTCTTTCAGGAACTTTCAATATTTTCAACAATGTCGCAAAAGATATAGAAAAAAAGCATGATGTAAAAATAAAAACTATTGATTCAAAAAATATTTCTATTGGTGCTGGGCTAATGGTTGTAAAAACAATAGATATGATTAATGAAGGAAAATCATTTGATGAGATTGTAGAAGAGATATCAAAGGTTGAAAAATCTAAAGTATTGTTTTCAATACCAACTTTGAAATTTTTGAAAGCTGGAGGAAGAATAGGAAAAGTTTCTGGTACAATTGGAGAAATATTGAACATAAAACCAGTTATAACTTGTAATTTTGACGGTATTTATGAAACAGTTTCTAAATCTAGAGGTATGAAAAAAGCAATCAAATCCATGTTCGATAAAGCTATGGAATTTGTTAATGGCGATGAAGTTCACTCGTTGGCGGTATACCATTCAGGAGATGAACCTGAAACATTGAAACTTGTCGAAGGACTAAAAAAGAATCTAGGCGATTTGATGAACAAATCACTTCATTTCTTTGAAGGGAAAATAAGTCCTACAATGATTGTTCATACAGGTAATGGGTTAATTGGAATGGCTGTAATAAAAAAATAAGATAAATAAACAAGCCCTGAGTTTAATACTCAGGGCTTTGCTTTTAGTTCAAGTCTTGGTTTGCAAAATTTACTTTTGAACTGTAATAACTTTTTATAATTCTATTTTAAAATTTTCTAAGTATTTTTTGGTCAATTTTATTTCTTTTTCAGTTATTTCTCCATATTCAACTTCTTCATCAAATACTTTAGAAAAACTATTTTTTACTTCATCAGCAAATTCTTCATAAGATATGCTTCTTCCCAAATATTCCTGAATGTCGGTTACATTGTTTTCTAAATGAGAAATCATCTGTTTTTTGTTTTTAATTTTAAACGAATCAACATAGTTTCTATAATCGAATTTATTTGGTATTGAACCATGTTGGAGTACGAATTTTTCATTTCTGTATTGAGCTGAACCTATAAGTTTTTTACCATTTATTGTGACTTCATACAAAGATGGCGAGTCGTAACAAATATCCCTGCTTATAGCCTTTTTTTTATTTTTTTGAACATCGCAATTGACTCCAAGAGATTTTAAAGTCATTGTTAATCCATCAGAAATCTTCATATAACTTTGAATCACGTTTTTTGGCAGCCTCTTATCTTTTGAAGAAATTGCAAAAAGATAGGTTATTTCTTTGTTGTGAAATACAGCTCTTCCACCAGTTGGCCTTCTTACCAGCCCAAATTTGTGAGTTTTCAAAAATTCTTTGTCTATTGATGATTCTTTCTGGTGTTTCCCCAAAGATAAAGTGGGTATGGACCATCCATAAACTTTAATAGTAGTTGGAGAGTTACTATTTCCAATTTCTTCAGCAATAGCTAAATCGTTAGCCATGTTCCATTCTCCCATGTGGTAGCTATCTAATATGAGTCTTATCAA
Organism: Geotoga petraea; assembly: GCF_900102615.1. Taxonomy (NCBI): domain Bacteria; kingdom Thermotogati; phylum Thermotogota; class Thermotogae; order Petrotogales; family Petrotogaceae; genus Geotoga; species Geotoga petraea. The sequence continues at coordinate 6,961 of NZ_FMYV01000009.1, forward strand.
TTTACATCTCTCCTAGAGGTTTTTTTGAAGGGACACCATTACTTCTTGGGAAATCTTTTATATTATTTTCTTTTTTATTATACACTATGATTACCCTTTGTTTTTCTTCTTTTTCTGTTGAGTATGTATAATCATAAATATTTTGTATAGAAGAATTGAGAATTTCAAGCGCTCTTTTTTCATAAGGTTTTTCGTCTTCATAGTTTTTCCCTTTGAAAAGTAATACTCTTCCTTCTTTGTTTATAAGTGGAATGGTGTATTCAAGCGCTATATCAGTTCTCGCAAGAGCTCTACATGTTGCTATGTCGAATTTGTTTCTGTTTTTCTGTCCAAATTCTTCTATTCTTTTGTTATGGACAAATATACTTTTTAATTTTAATTCACTTTTGAAGTATTCAAGAGCTTTTGCTTTTTTACCTACACTCTCAACGAGGTTAATTTTTATCTCTGGATAAAGAATAGACCAAACAACTCCAGGGATTCCACCACCACTCCCAACATCTACCAGGTGATTAATATTTTTTAGCAAATCAAGTTTTTTTAAGGGTAAAATAACATCTACAAGATGGTTTTCAAATGCATCTTCGTAGTTTTTAATAGCAGTTAAGTTTACAGGGTAGTTCAAAAGCATATCAATATACTTTATTAGCTTATTTTTAACCTCATTTTCAAATTGAAGTGAATATTTTTCCATAACTTTTACAAAAGAATCCTCAATATTCATTGACAACATACTCCTTTTATGATAAAATCTTTATGGCTTTGAGCTGGAGACGTAGTCTAATTGGCAAGGCGTCGGTCTTGAAAACCGATGGGGTTCTGCCCCGTGTGGGTTCGAGTCCCACCGTCTCCGCCATAGTAAAAACCGCCTGAAAAGGCGGTTTTTTAATTTATTTTTCCAAATCTATCAAAAGGATAAATTCTTAAAAATAAAGCTCCTATTATATTTTCTTTTGGTACAAATCCAAAAAATCTTGAATCTAAACTTTCCATTGAGTTGTCACCCATAAAATAGTAAAATCCTTCTGGAACTTTTATATGAACTTGCCCATTTTCTGTATAGACATATTCGTCCAAATCTATATCTGAATATAATTCTTCATACGTTTGAGAATAAGCAAAAGCATTGTTATAACTTTTGAAAAAATTCAATGCTAGATCAACATTTTGAATAATTGTTTCGTTCTGAAAATTTCCTTTATAAACCATGCTCATATCAGAATTATATATTTCTCTTGAGTATTTATCAGGATAAGCCATATATTTCCAAAAATCATCATCATCAAAGACAGCGTCTTTTGTGTAATAAATATTTTTGAATTCTTCTGGCGTTTCACCATTTATCTGAACTTGCATTACCTGTTCTTTTATTCTGGTTGGAATGTATTTTACTTCTTCATAGTAATTTACAAGGTTTTTTACCCAATAAGGCAAATCATCTGCTCCATTTTTTTCTATACCATCCCAGAAAGAATCAGGAACGTTTTTCAGAGTGATAATATCTCCAGGCTTTCCAACAAGCCTTTTAACATATTTCACATGACCATCAAACTGATCTGAAGAAAAAAAATCCATAAATCTATCAAAGAACCTGAGTCTACCAGTGTTCAAGTTGTCTATGAACGGAGTCCAAAAAACAACAATATCGCCAGTATCAGGTTCTTCAAAAGAGTAAGTGATTTTTTCAACAAACATACGGTCCTGTTCCTTTATGGCTGGGACCATAGAAGGAGTTGGAACCATCATTGTCTCAAATACAAAGAGTCTTATAATTGTACCAAATATTACGGCATATATAATAGCTTTAATCCAATCCAAGGTTTCATATTTTATTTTATCCTTGACTTCTTTTTTCAAAGGGCTCAGTCCCTTCTTTGTTTAATTCTTATTTTACCTCTCACATTTCTTAAGTAATATAATTTAGCTCTTCTTACTTTACCTTTTCTAACTACTTCAACTTTTGTAATTTGTGGTGAATTGAACGGAAATACTCTTTCTACTCCGATTCTGTCTGCTCCAATTTTTCTAACAGTGAAAGTTTTTCCCATACCTCCACCTCTTATTTTGATAACAATACCTTCGTATGCTTGTTGTCTTTCTCTTCCTGCTTCGATAACTTTCACCCAAACTCTTAGTGTGTCACCTGGTCTGAATTCAGGCATATCGTCTCTCATAAAATTACTTTCTACTGATCTTATTAAGGAATCCATTTTGTTATCCCTCCTATATTTTATATTATATTTTTTCTCCTATTAATCTATCCAAAGAAATTGCAACAGCAGCTCTTACAGATAGATGGTTGAAATCAAATTTTCCTCTAATTGGTGCTAAATCGTAATCACAAATTTTTCTTATTTCTTCAGGCATTCCCCATCCCGTTCCGTATAGTATGAGAATTGGTTCTTGCCTTTTTTCTATTTCTTCACTCATTTCTTCAAAAGATATCTCTTTATCGCGTGGTTTTGCCGAAGTGAAAACTATCAATGGTTTTTGTCCTTCAATTTTTTCAATTTCTTCTATGGCATCTTCCATGTATGATTTTAGTTCAAATACTGAAAGAGCATCTTTTCTGTTTGGGTTATATCCGCTGCCAAAACCATCTCTCCAGTAGTCTATAACCTTGTTTACTATCTTTCTTTGTGCTGGTAAATTTGAAATTAAAAAGAATTTTTTTATATTGTAAGTTCTACATGTTCTTGAAATATCGTGTACATCAAAATTTGTAACAGCAGTCGAAATAATTTGACCTTCTCTCCCCAGCACAGGATAGTGAACTAAACCAACATATAATTTATTCAGCATTATTTTGCATCTCCTGTATTATTTCAAGAATTATTTTTTTTTCATGCTCATTGAATTCTTTTTTTAAAAAGAGATCTGGCCTTTTTATGGCTGTGTTTATTAAAGATTGCTTTTCTTGAAATCGCTTTATTTTTTTGTGATCTCCACTTAATAAAACTTCTGGAACCTCTTTGTTTCTAAATTCTGCTGGTCGAGTGTAATGGTCATAATCTAACAGCCCATTGTAAAAAGAATCTTTTTTTACGCTTTCTTTGTTCCCAACTACATCTGGAACAAATCTCAACAGAGAATCTACAATTAAAAGAGTTGGAAGTTCTCCACCCGTTAGAACAAAGTCTCCAACAGACACCTCTAAATCTACAAGATCATAAACTCTTTTGTCTATTCCCTCGTACCTTCCACAAAAGAAAATTAAATTGTCCTTTTTGGAAAGTGATTTAGATACTTCATTGTCAAACTTAATCCCTTGAGGTGATGGCATTATCACAAAAGGTTTTTTGTTTTCCCTTTTTTTGTATTCATCATAATATTCGTAAAAAGGTTGTGGTATCATAACCATTCCTGAGTTTCCACCATAACCTGGTTTGTCGGTTACCTTGTGTTTGTCATGAGTATAGTTTCTCAAATCAACACTTTTTATTTCAACAACGTTTTTTTTAAGAGCTTTTTCTATCACACCAAAGGAAAAATATTGTTCAACAAATTCTGGAAAAATAGAAACTATGTCAATCTTCTTCATAATACTCAATTCTTTTTGTAACAATTTTTTTATTATCTAAGTCTAAATTAACTATATAATCTTTTATCAGCGGAATTAAAACTTCTTCTTCGCCCTTTATTTGTATAACATCATTTGAACCAGTTTCCATGACATCTTCAACAACACCTATATATTCTCCATCTTCATAATAAACTTTAGAATTCATCAATTGGAACATGTAGTATTCGTCTTCACCAAGCTCTGGTAAATCTTCATATGGAACGTAGATTTGAAATCCCATCATTTTCTTGGCATCTTCAATAGATTTTAAACCACTCAACTTTAATACAAAAAATCTGTTTAAAGGTTTTACTTCTTCAACTCTTGACATAAAGAATTCTTTGTTTTCTGGATTATAAAGGGTTATTTCATCTAATCCGAAAACCATTTCACCAATATTGGTAAATGGCATAAATTTTACAAGCCCGTCTAATCCATGATTATTTATTATTCTTCCTATGGAAATTTTGTCATCTAACAGATTTTCTAATCTTTTCATCTAAATCACCTTATAACTTTAAGAACAAACTTTTTGTCATTCTCCCCTTTTGCAGCATTTAAAATAGTATTGATAGATTTGATAGTTCTTCCGTCTTTGCCGATTATTTGACCTACGTCGTCAGAATGAACAACAATTTCAAAAATAACATTTCCATCTTCTTCGAATTCTGCTATTGCAACATCGCTGGGGTGCTTAACGATTTTTTTTAGAATGCTTTCAAGCAATTCTTTCATTGATTATTTTCCTCTTTTCTGGCCTTTCTTGCTTCATATTTTGTTTTATCGAATTTTTCCATTACTCCGGCTTTTGATAAAATATTTTTTGCGGTTTTTGTTGGTTGAGCACCTTTTAATAACCACTCTAAAGCTTTTTCTGTATCCAACTTGTAAGGATCGTTGTCATCTATAGGGTTGTAATAGCCTAATGATTCGATGTATTTACCACTTCTTTTAACTCTTGAATCCACCACCACAATTCTGTAAAAAGGTTGATGTCTTCTACCCATTCTGTTTAATCTTATTTTTACCATACTAAATGTACACCTCCTGATTTTTTTATAATAACTAATTACATTTTAAATGGCATTTTACCTAAAAACTTTTTCTTACCCATTTTGTTAAACTGTTTCATAGCTTTTTTAAGTTGTTCGTATTGTTTTAAAAGCCTATTTATATCTTGTAAGGTAGTACCACTACCTTTGGAAATCCTCTGTTTTCTGGAATAATTCAAAATTCTTGGATGTCTTCTTTCTTTCAAAGTCATTGAGCTTATTATCGCTTCCATTTTGTTCATTTCTGACTCGCCTTTTGAAAGGTCAACATTTTCTTTCGGCATCCCTGGAACCATTTCAAGAATTTTTCCTAAAGGCCCCATCTTTCTAATTTGTTTTATTTGTTTTAGGAAATCATCTAAATCAAACTTACCTTCCATCATTTTTTTGGCGTCTTCTTCAGCTTGCTTTTGGTCAATGTCTTTCTCAGCTTTTTCAATTAAAGATAGAACATCTCCCATACCAAGGATTCTGCTAGCGTATCTGTCTGCATAAAAAGGTTCAATGTCTTCGATCTTCTCTCCAACACCAACCATTTTAATTGGTTTTTGTGTTACCTGCCTTGTAGAAATAATAACTCCTCCACGAGAGTCACCATCTAATTTGGTAACAATAAGACCAGTAAGTTCTAATCTGCTGTTGAATTCTTTTGCAGAATTTACCGCATCTTGACCCATCATTGCATCTACTACCATAAGAATTTCTTCGGGGTTTATTAATTCTTTGATCTGGTCGAGTTCATCCATCATCTTTTCATCAATGTGAAGCCTTCCAGCTGTATCTACTATTACTATATCGTGCAATAATTTTTCAGCGTATTTTTTCCCTTCTTTTACTATCTTTACGGCATTTTTTCTATCACCAGTAAAAACAGGAACGCCGATTTGTTCACCGAGTTGTTCCAACTGGTCAATAGCTGCAGGCCTGTATGTATCTGCGGCTATTAAAAGAGGCTTCTTACCATCTTTTTGATACATGTTCGCAAGTTTAGCGGATGTTGTAGTTTTACCACTGCCTTGTAACCCAGCCATCATAATAAATCCAGGATTTCTTGACACAATAATTTTTTCTGGTTTTTCTCCACCCATAAGTTCAACAAGATTGTTTTTAACAACTCTTATAAACTCTTGATCTGGAGATAGACTTTCTAAAACGGCTTTACCCAAGGCCTGTTCTTTAACTTTTGAAATAAAATCTTTCACTACCTTATAATTCACATCTGCCTCAAGCAAAGACATTTTTACCTGCCTTACGGCATCTTGTATATTTTTTTCTGTTATTTTACCTTTACCGGCTAAATTCTTTACTGCTAAAGACAACTTTTTCTGAATATTTTCAAACATATGTTTTCACCTCTCGTGAAATAATCCCTAAAAAGTATACTATAAAATGAATTAATTTAAGTAAATACAAGGAAAAATATTTGTGTTTATAGATACATTAATGTACCAATACAGTTACCGATAGGTTAACGAAATAACCCAAAAAATAAAGAGAAAAATATCACAATATTTAAATATAAAAGGTTTTAAAAGTTTTGTTAACAAATCAATTAACAGAAAATTTACTGAGATTAACCCATTTACATGCAATCAATTAACAAAGCAAGGTTTATAACTCTATGCAAATAAATCGACTAAATTTAACTAAGAGAGACTTAAGTGACATTTATCAAGAATAAACAGAATCTATCCACTAAAATTAATAATTCTCGAAATTTTTAATAATATTTTAACTAAGGAATTTTGAAAAAGCGTTATTATATATATTAGAAATTTTGATTGGGGGCTACAAAATGGATGCATTGATAGTTTTGGCAGTGACAGTTTTAGCCTATTACTTTATTATTTTTTCAAAAAAAGTAAACAAGGCCATAATGACTTTTTTTCTTGCAACAATACTTTTTATATTAAAGCCTGTAGCGGGGTTAACCTTTGAAAACGCTGGAGAAATTGTTAGCTTTGAAACTTTAGGTATATTACTTGGTATGATGATCATTGTAGAAATAATGAAGGAAACAGGTTTTTTCACTTTTATAGCTATAAATGTGATCAAAATAAGCAAGGCGAGATTTTGGATGGTTATGTTTTTGTTGATGATAGTAGTAATATTTTTTTCAGCTTTTTTAGACAATTTGGTAACTATACTTCTGATTGCTCCAATAATATTTTTAATTGCAGACACGGTTAAAATAAATCCTGCCCCTTTGATGATTTTTACAATAATTGTAGATAATATCGGTGGAATGAGTACTTTAATTGGTAGCCCTTTGAACATTGTACTGGGATCCATAGGTAATTTAGACTTCAACAGGTTCTTGTTGACTATGCTTCCAATATCTATGATATCTTTCGTTTCATCATTTTTTATGTTTAAGAGTCAAAATAAGTTTGATATAAAATTATTAAATAAAAGGTTGCAAGGTTTGATGAAAATGGATCCATATAAAGCAATTCAAGATAAAAATCTTATGATCAAATCTGTGGTTATATTTTTGATAGTTTTGATAGGGTTCATGTTACATACGGTCATAAATATAGATCTTGCTTTGATAGCTATGAGTGGAGCTTTGTTATTGATGCTTCTTTCCAACAGGGATTTTGAGAAGATGGCTAAAAAAATAGATTGGAATACTATGTTTTTTTATGCAGGCTTGTTTATTCTTACTTATTCCTTGGAAAAGATAGGAGTAATTGAACTGATTTCAAATGTTTTTATGCCGTTAAATGACAACCCTTTGATATTGATGCTTGTATTTATGTGGCTTGGAGCTTTGATAACTCCATTTTTAAGTGCTGTTCCTGGAGCTCTTATAATGGCTCCTGTTATATCGTTGTTGATTTCAAATGGTGCACCTTATGAGCTTTGGTTTGCTTTCGCAATAGGAGCTAATTTGGGTACTAACTTGACACCTTTGGGAGCTGTTCAGAATATAGTGGGGCTATCATTAATAGAAAAACAAACTGGCTCAAGCTACGGATTTACTCAATATATAAAAATGACTTATAAATTTGTCTTGGTACCTATGATTTTAGGGTCGGGGTATTTGATTACATTTTATTATTTTTTCTCTTAAAATTTAGTGTATAATCTTATTGATACCATTATTATGGGGAGATTATATGAATATATCGCTTAAGAATAAGATAAGGTTAAACGTATTTTTGCTTTTGATACCTTTTATGCTTATGATTTATTTTTATTATCATGGGGTTATAAGAACAGCAGACGAAAAAATGAAGATGGAATCTCAAAAAATAGTGAACAATATCAGTGAATTATATATTGAAGAGTATATATATAACACTGAAAAAGATTTTAACTATCTGTTTGAGGATATCACTATTAATGATTTTTATAACGTATTTGAGTACTCTGATTTGATAAGCAAATGGGAAACTTATAGAAAGATAAATGATGATGCTTGGTATGTGTATTTTGCTACCAAATACGATAGATTATACGTTGTTCCAAGATGGATCGAACCACCTGGTTATGAAATTACAGAGCGACCTTGGTATATCAACGCTTATTCAAATCCTTTTGAAATATCTTGGACACAGCCTTATGAAGAAGCGGTAACTAAGTCTCTTGTTGTAACTGCTGCTAGACTATATCGAGATAGTAAAGGTGATGTTATCGGCATAGGAGCAATAGATCTTACTTTAGAAAATCTTTCCAATATGTTAGACAAAATAAACGTAGGTGAGGGCGCTGAAGTTTTTATTTTGGATAAAAATGGGGAAATAATAGCTCATCCTCAATATTCCAGAGTATGGACAAAACTCAATAATCAAAATTTAATAGAAAACATTTACAAAAAAGATTCTGGGGTTTTCTCTGTTGAGAATGGAATTTATTATGCTTTTAATACCATAGAAAAAACAGGTTGGAAAGTTGTTGTGAAAATCCCCGACAAAACCCTCGAAGGGATAATAGAACCAGTGAGATCTGAAATAATGTATTTGGTGGTTTTTGCAATAATGCTTTTTTTGATAATTCAACATATAATAACCAACAATATTTTTTACCATTTTAACAACATATCTTATTCTCTTTTAAACTTAAAAAAAGGGAATTACAATTTGGACATGAAAGGGAGAAAGACAAAAGAAATTGAAGATCTCTATGCCAATTTTTCAGACGTGATAGGAAAGATTAATTCCTTAAACCAAGAAACGATAATTGATCCTTTAACCAACTTGTACAATAGAAGATATTTATCCAGACAACTGGAAGATCTAAAGAAAAACAACGAAGATTATTCTATATTAATGCTTGATATAGACGACTTTAAGGTAGCTAATGATAAGTTTGGGCATAATTTTGGTGATTTTGTTTTGAAAAAAATTGGTTATATGATATATTCAAATGTAAGGAATGAAGATACTGCATTAAGATATGGAGGAGAGGAATTTCTTGTTATCTTTAGAGGTAAGGACAAAGAAATTATACAAAAGCTTTCAGAGAATATCAGAGAAAATATTGAAAGAACAATATGGCCAAAAGATATAAAAATTACCGTTAGTGGAGGTTTATCGTTCTACGATAACAAAGAAGATTTGATTAAACATGCCGACGAACTACTTTATAAATCTAAAACAGAAGGTAAGAATAAAATATACACTGAATAATGGAGGGTTTTTCTTGAGGTATTTTATTAAAATTGTTATTTCGGCATTATTGATATTTGCCATATCAGAAGCTTCGAAAAGATTCACAGCCTTTGGGGCTTTAATAGCTTCTTTGCCTTTAACGTCTATTATAGCAATTATTTGGCTGTACAACGATACCCACGATATTTCAAAAATTGCAAATCTTTCATGGAATATTTTTTGGTTTGTCATACCTTCGCTGTTATTTTTTATTTTGTTGCCAATTTTTTTAACAAAATTCAATTTAAATTTTTTCCTTTCTATGGTTTTATCTTCTTCTGCTACAATAGTTTTTTACTTCATATTTGCAAGATTATTGTCAAAATTCAACATACAAATATAAAATGTCACTCCATAAGGAGTGACATTTTTTTAACCTAAAAATATATTATACCCAATATAAAATATGTATGATGAAACTAAAATTGCCCCCAAAAGTCTTCCTGCATTTCTTTTTTTATTTAATAAAATTCCAATTAACAATCCAACTACTATAATCACACCAAAGATGGCGTCAAAGCTTAACGACCTGTCTGGAGATATTGTTCCGAATAGAGAAGAAATACCAAGAATCGTTAATATGTTGAACACGTTAGAACCTATAATATTTCCAACCAAGATATCGTTTGTGTTTTTCCTTGATGCTGTAATTGCAGTTACCAATTCGGGGAGTGAAGTTCCAAAAGCAACTATGGTAACGGAAATTAACGCTTCTGACATGCCTAATATTCTTGCAAATTCGATAGAGTATCTTACTGTTAATTCTCCGCCACCAGCGAGCATTCCAATACCTAATAATGATAAAAATGCTATCTTACCCCATGACATATGATCTGTTTCTTCCACTTCGTCTATTTCCGAAAGGATTTGTTCTCTGATTTTTTTGTCACTTTTTGCCATTGTGTAGAGGTAAGCTATGAAAATAACCATAAAAGTGAGTAAAATAATTCCATCCCATATTGTTATGGCTGGATTTTCAAAAAGCATGGCTGTTATAACTGTTGATATGAGAATTAAAAAAGGTATCTCATAACTAATTGTAGATTTATTGATTGGTGCGGGTTTTATTAAAATTGCTAATCCAAGGATCAAAGCTACGTTAGAAACGTTTGAACCAAGGACATTTCCCATTGCAATTCCAGAACCTTGAATTGTCGCAGAAACACCAACAAAAAGCTCTGGTGCCGATGTACCGAAAGCTACTAAAGTTAAGCCCGTAAATAACTCACTAACTCCTACTCTTTTTGAAAGTCCTACGGCCCCTTCAATTAAATAGTCTGCCCCTTTTGCCAAAAGAACTAATCCTATTGTTATAAAAACTAAAGACAGTATCAATTAAATCATCCTCTCTATTTATTATACTAATTATATATTACCATATTTAACTGTTTATTATTTTGTAGAAAAATTTATATAAAATTCAAAAAGATTGAAAAAGTTTATGTCAATCATCCTTTTTTTGATATAATTTTTTATATAATTGTGTAAAGGATGATTTTATGAAATATCTGATGATAGCGATAGGTTTTATTTCGGTAGGGTTAGGTGCAATAGGTGTTTTTTTACCAATTTTACCTACAACACCTTTCTTGTTGTTAGCAGCATGGCTTTTTTTAAGGAGTTCTGATCATTTCTACTATTGGTTGATGAATCATAGAGTTTTTGGGAAATATGTCAAAGATTATATAGAAGAAAAAGGAATTCGAAAAGGAATAAAAATATGGGCTTTGAGTTTACTTTGGACGTCTATAATTTTTTCATCATTTTTTATTCCGTTATGGGTAGGTAGAATAATGCTATATATAATTGCTTCGATAGTAACTATTCATATTTTAAAGTTAAAAACATTGTAAAAGAGCCCAAATGGGCTCTTAAATCATTTAAATATTGGAATAACGTAAAAAAGCACTGAAAAAACATGTGAAATACTTCCTGCTAAAACAAATACATGCCACAATGCATGATGATATTTCATCTTTCTCCAAACATAGAAAATAGTTCCAAAAGTGTATAAAATTCCTCCGAGCACTAACCAAAAAATTCCCCAAAAAGGTAGGTTTTCAACCAATTGATTCCATCCTATAACAACTAACCAGCCCATTCCTATGTATATAAGCGTAGAAATAAACATGAATTTTTTTACAAAAAATATTTTGAAAATGACTCCTACAATGGCTAATCCCCACGTAATTCCAAATAGTGTCCAACCCATAGTACCTCTTAAGGTAACCAAAGTAAAAGGAGTATACGTTCCAGCAATTAAAAAGTAAATTGCAGAATGATCGCAAATTTCTAAAATGTCTTTTGCTCGCCTATTTTTAACACCATGATACAAAGTAGAAAAGGTATACATAATTATTAAAGAAATACCAAAAACTGTGGCCCCGACAACATGCCAGGCAGTACCTTTTAAAGCTGCAAAAACTACCATTAAAACCAATGAAGCAATAGCCAATAATATGCCTATACCATGAATTATGGTGTTTGCTATTTCTTCATTTTTTGTATATTTTTCTATGTTTTCTTTATCAGCCATCAGATCACCTCCGTATATATTTTAAACTCTGATTATTTTTCTAAAATAAAGAACAATGAATTTCTCTTTGCTTGAACTTTTTTAAAATCATTCTTCCTTAATACTTTTTGTGAACCAATATTTTCTATATCTGTCTCGGCAATAAGTTTAGTTATATTCAAATTCTCTCTTATTATTTTTAGAAATAAATTAATAGCGTTAGTCATTATTCCCAAGTTCCAATAATTTTTGTTGATCCCATAACCAATTTCATAATAATCAGAAAAAATTTTTTGATTCATTTTACCTTTCAAACTTATAGTACCCACTATTCTATTCTCTGGGTTATAAACTATTGCACAAGTTGTGTGATCTTTGTAGTTCATTAAACCCATATTGATTTTATCTAATATATCTAACATAACTTCTTGGATTATTTTTGATTCTTGATTTCTACTTTGAGATAAATTATATTTTATTTCTAATTTCTCAGGACTTTTTAGCAGCATTTTCCACTCTTTAAAATCTAAACATATTAGTTTTACTTTTTTGTTCTCTACTAAGTTCATTTATGACCTCCACGTTTTCTTTTATATAAAGTAAATTATAACAAAATAATCAAAATTAAGGAAGGTTTTTAAGCTTGCTTATTATTCATTAATTATAATTAGAATATAATCGTGGGATTTTTAGAGAGGTATTTTTTAAAATGAAAAAAAATAGAAAAATAATATATAATATTATGGGGGCGATAAAATGAACATTACTCAAAAAAATCTTGTTAAAGCATTTTTATTTTCGTCGAAAAATCAAAATCTTTATGATTATTTTTCATCACAAGCTAAAAAAGAAGGCTTGATAACAGTTCAAAAACTTTTTGAAGAATTTGCTTTGTATGAAAGATCACACGCAAAGAACTTCTTGAGACTAATTGAATCAAAAGAGATATCTGTTGATTTTGATTACGATCATATTCCAATAAATAGTACAGTTGAGAATATTGAAAGCTTAATAAACGAGATTGAGAAGATAGAATATCTTTACGATGATTTTATAGAAGTTGCGAATAAAGAAAATCAAAATAAAGCATCAGCTAAGTTTTTAGCAATAAAAAAATCTCATGAATATAAGTTAACACAGTTGAAAAAGATTTTATCACAGATAGAAGAAAATAAAATGTTTAAAAATAAAGAGAAAATTTTTTGGAAATGTTTAAAGTGTGGTTATATAATAGAAGGGGAAACACCTCCAGAATTATGCCCAGCTTGTGGACATCCAAAAGGATATTTTGAAAAAATATTTTTATAAGGAGAGAGAGAAATGAGTGGTTTAAGTGATTATCCTTTTAGCTATAAATTAGGAAAAGAAGGGAAGGTTATGATCTTTTACAACGATAAGCAAGTAAAGGTCATAAATGGGAAAAAATCAAAATCTCTAATAGAGAAATTAGAACTGGCGAATGAAGATGAAGAACAGGTTATTTTGTCAAAAATAACTGGTAATTTTAAACGTGGAAATGAAAGAAAAGCAAAAACGAAAAAAGAAATATAAAAAAAGAGTCTGCAAAGCAGACTCTTTTTTTTGGCTCCGGCTGAGAGATTTGAACTCCCGACCTAGTGGTTAACAGCCACCCGCTCTACCGCTGAGCTAAGCCGGAATATATACCTGAAATAGATTATAACACGAATCCCCAATAAAATCAAGTTTTTTAAATTTTCATATATCCACCACGTAATAATTGCATTAGTGGTATTATATAAAAGAAGAAAAAATTTTAAAAGGAGAATCAGAATATGAAATGTCCGCTATGTGATTCAAAAAACGATAAATTTTTAAACCATAAAAACCGAAGTTTTTATCATTGCGATAATTGTGATGGGATATATGTTGACAAAGAAGATTATCTCGATGTTGAAGAAGAAAAGCAAAGATATTCAACACACAACAATACTATAGAAAACAAAGGGTATGTAAAAATGTTCCAAAGATTCTTGGACGATACTGTTAGAAAATTTTCTGATGATATAAACACAGTATTGGATTATGGCTGTGGCCCTGGACCTGTTTTAGCCGAGTTACTAAAAAAAGACGGTTTTGAGGTGGATTATTATGACCCAGTTTTTTACCCTGAAATTGACGAATCCAAAAAATACGATTTGGTAACATGTACCGAGGTTTTTGAACATTTTCACAATCCAAAAGAGAACATAAAAAAGATTTTGAAAAAAATAAAAAAAGGTGGATATTTAGCTGTTATGACCTATTTTCATGATGGAAAAGATGTTTTCAAAAACTGGTTTTACAAAGACGATCCAACTCACGTATTTTTTTATAACACAAATACTTTTAAATATATTGCCGATGAATTTAATTTAGAAATTCTTTTTAACAATTCAACAAAACATGTTTTATTAAAAAAACCAGACTAAGTCTGGTTTTTTTAATATAGGTCTTCCATTTGAATTATGATTTTATCTATTAATTTTTTAATTTGTTTGTCAGAATAATCTATTTCCTTTGTTCCATACTCTTTTTGTACAAATAAATCAGTCAATTCTTTAAACTCAGAACTTACAGGGACTGTTTCTAACAATTCATAAGGTGTAAGAAAAGAATACTCAGAATAAAAATTATTTCTTATAAATTTATATCCTTTGTCAATTAAATATATTCCTTCTTTATTGTAAACTTCTTTTTTTTCTTTTTCTATTTCTTTCTTTGTTTTTTGGTCTTTAGGTTTAGCTCTTTTAGACCTTATTATAAAAAAGACAATAACAGATAATACAACTAAGGTAGTTAAAAGATAGTATCTGATTATATTTTCGATAATCTTTAAAGCAGATGTTTTTTCTTCAAAACTTAGATTAGCGTAATCATCGATATTATCGATGTTATCCTGTGCTTTTAATATTGTCCTGTATATTAAGTTGCTTTCTATTTTTTCTTGGGTTAGTCCCGTACCATCGTCAGGGCTATAAGGTTTTAAATCGTTAAAATCAAACGCCAATATAGTGAATATAGAAAGAATCACAAAGAAAATGGATATAGCGGAATAAATTAAAGCTTTTCTGTTTTCATACATTTTGTGGTAAAAGAATATCCAAAGCAGTGTGAACAAAGCTACCAAAAGTATCAAACTCTGATAAATCATCAAATCTTGAGGTTCTTGTGATGATTGATATTCTCCTTGATTTGAAATAGAGATATTGTTTTTTGAGCTATTAGTTTCTTCTGGAATATTTTTGTTCTCTTGTACATTGTTTTTATTGCTTTCGGGTAAAAATTTTTCCTCTACAACTTCTTCCTGAGTAAGATTTTGTTTTTCTAAACTGTTGAATATTATAAAATTTTCATTAAAAAAGCTTAGTAGTAAAACTGGTATTAACAAGTATAAAAATATTTTTTTCTTCTCTTTTACATAGCTGAAAATCAAAATCCCTGCTAAAGTGATTATACTAATGATGAAATTTATGTTCATCATGAAATTATAATAAATTGCCATCGCTGTTATATAAGATATTATCCGCATTGGTGAAGAATTTTTTGATATTTGCAATAAAATAATTATTATTAGCATGTTAATAGCCGATAGAGATGGAATACTGGTTAAAAGAGTTATTATTAAATATGATAAATTCAATACTATGTTCAAGGGAAAATTCTTCCACACATATATTACAAGCGACATACCCAAAAAATAGTAATTGAAATTGCTGTAATCAAAAAAGCTAAGAATTATTAATAAAGGAAATATCCAATTTAACACTATTTTTTCTATTTTATTAGACACTTTGGAACACCTCTATTAGAGTATCATTAAAAGATACCAACCTCACAATTATATTGTTCTCTTCCAGAATTCTCGCTGATTTTTCTAAATCCTTCATCTCTTTTCTGAATGTTGTGTAAACATCTGCGTCGCTTTCCCAAACTTCTTTAAACCCTTGTGGGATGAGAAATACAATAACTTTTGCGGAAGAACTCTTTACTTTTATAATTTCTGGTAGACTGTTTTCGTCTAAAAATTGTGAAATGATTATAACAGTATCTTCAACAGTCATATAAGGGATCTCTTCTAACATTAGAGAATCGAGATCGTTTTCGGAGCTCATTTCTCCTTGCACATCAGAAAACTCGTTGAAATACATCTCCAAGTTGTTTCCTTTTAATTTCTTGATTTTTTTTGCGTTTATGGTGACGTTTAAAGATTCTTTTCTTTCACAGAATAGTTTTATAAGCCCTAAAGAAGCTTTTATTGCATAATTTTCGTAAATATTTCTCAAATCTTTCCAAATCAAATTGTTTATTGGTGACTTTTTTGAAATGTTCAAATCTGTGAACATATAAATTTTTCCAGTAGAGGTATAGTTGAATTTTTTAACCATAAGTTTATCCATCTTGGCTGTTGCTTTCCAATGAATTCTATTCATCGGTTCTCCGTTATATTCATCTATTTTATCTATATAAGTCGTGTCTTCCAATATGTTGTATTTAGATTTTCTTTCTGGGAGTAGCCTTTTTATCTCTTCTTTATCGAATTCCACTTTTGAATAATCGTGCAGAATTTTTATGCTCTGATTGTTTTCTACTTCTCTGTTTATTTCATATAAAAAATAATTGTTTAAGAGCGTTATGAAAGTATTACCATAATGATGTTCACCAGATGTGTTGAAATACATTCTGAATCTATATTCTTTTTCTTCCTCAGGCTCCAACTCCAGATCTACTTTTTTTGGAGTAACAGACATTACTTTTGAAGCTGGACTAATTTTTACGTTGATTTTTGTTTTTTCAACATTTTTAATTTTTACAGCGAGATAAAAACCTTCTTTTTTAAAAGCACTTTTGTATTCTGGTATAATTTCAATTTTTAAATTCTTAATAGCTTTATATTTTTTTGAATAATCCCACCAAAGAAAGATCGAAAAAATAAATAAAGCTATTGAAAAATAGTTGAAAACTATAATGTTTAGCGCTATTGAAAAAGCTGTTAATGCCAAAAGTGTGTTGTTATTTTTTGTCATTAAACCACCACTTGAACTTCATCGATTATTCTCCTTATAACTTCAATTTGTTCAACACCCTTAATCTTTGCTTCGGGATTCAATATAATTCTATGGCTTAGTACATATTCAGCGATTTCTTTTATATCATCTGGTATAACAAAGTCTCTATTTTTTATAGCCGCAAAGCTTTTAGATAGTTTCATAAGGGCTAACGAACCTCTTGGACTTGCACCAACTCTGATATCTTTATGATTTCTTGTTTTGTTTATAACTCTTATTATATAATTTTTCACTTCTTCAGAAACGGTTATATCTTTTATTTCATCTTTTGATTTATCTATTTCTTCATCATTTGCAACGGAGCTAATACTGTTTATAGGATGGCTTTTTTGTTGAGAATTGAGCATATTTATCTCTTCAGATGTTTCTGGATAACCAATGGACATTCTCACCATGAATCTGTCCATTTGGGCTTCGGGTAAAGGAAATGTTCCTTCGTATTCAATAGGGTTTTGAGTTGATATTATGAAAAAATCATCACTCAACCTATGTGTAGTCCCATCTATAGAAACTTGATTTTCAGCGAGAGCTTCTAACAAAGCTGACTGAGTTCTTGGTGTTGCCCTGTTGATTTCGTCTCCCAAAAGAATATCAGTGAAAACTGGACCTTTTTTTAGTTCAAAATCGTTTTTTTCTCTGTTGTAAATATTCAAACCAGTTAAATCAGAAGGCATTAAATCTGGAGTGAACTGTATTCTTTTAAAATCTAAGTTTAGAGTTTTTGCAAAAGCCCTTGATAACATGGTTTTTCCAGTTCCAGGTAAATCTTCTAAAAGAATGTGGCCTTCTGCCAAAAAGACTGCCGTTATCATTTCAATTTTTTCGTTTTTCCCTTTTATAACTTTTGAGACGTTTTCAATTATTTTTTTTGTGAGTTTTGACGATTCCATAAAGCACCTCCAAGTACTAACAATTATAAGATTTCTATAACATTTTAGCATACTTTACATAAAAAAGCTCCCCAAATGGGGAGCAGTTAAAACTCGAATTATTTTCTAAAAATTTTTATTGATTCATCATGTGTAAGTCTATTTGTGTAAATGGTATTGTAAGACCTTTTTCATCAAATTCTTTTTTGATTATCTTCGCTAATTCGTTTTTAGAAGAGAAGAAATCAGGCCTTTTTACCCAGTATCTAACAATAAAATCTATTGAAGAACTTCCATATTTCTGAAATAATACTGCAGGTTGATGGTCGTCGTCTATATATTTCATTTCAAAATTGTTTATAATTTCATTTAGTAATTCCATTGCTTTTGGTATGTCATCATCATAACTTATTCCAACTGATATTTCATTTCTTCTTATGTCTTCTGGCCAGTAGTGAATTATACTTGAATTCCATACGACCGTATTTGGTATGTCTATCATTTGGCCATCCCAAGTTTTTAGTTTTAAATGGTTTAGATTTATTTCTATTATAGATCCAGAATAATTATTTATTTCTACAGCTTCTCCCTCGACTACCAATTTGTTCATCATTATTAATATCCCATCTATCAAATTTCCTAAAGGCTCTTTAACAGCTAAACCTATTACAATACCACTAACTCCTAAGCCAGCAACCATAGGGCCTAAATTTTTGAATAATACAGAAATAATGATGAAAGCAGCAATTATATACATTGCTAAATTTATCAATGTTTTCATCGTTTTTTTATATTGAAATTTAATTTTTTTGGTTTTTTCTGATAACCTTATTATGGTGTTATATATGATATTTCCAACAATTTTTGCGATTACAAAAATAAGTATACTTAATCCAATTCTTATTCCCCAATCAATTGCAACATCTACATAATTTTCCACAAGTAATCCCTCCTATTAAAAAATATTTATAACATATTATAACATATAAGTAAAAAAACATTTTAACAAATAAAAAAAGAAGGCTAAAGCCTTCTTTTTTATCCTAAAGGAGTCTACCAGAACCCCAGGAGGTGCTTATGAACTTTCAGTTTTGGAAGAAATATAGC
The DNA here is from genome assembly GCF_900102615.1 of Geotoga petraea. Taxonomy (NCBI): domain Bacteria; kingdom Thermotogati; phylum Thermotogota; class Thermotogae; order Petrotogales; family Petrotogaceae; genus Geotoga; species Geotoga petraea. The sequence goes on from NZ_FMYV01000009.1 coordinate 25,787, forward strand.
TCATGGGAGGAAAACGGTTATGTTACAGTGTAAACTGAATCATATCTCATTTTCATTTTTATTTTACCACATAATAAAATAAAATCAATCCAACATTCTCAATGATTTACGGTGTTTTGTGATAAATAAGGTTGAATATAATAAAAAATTCTCTTTATTCTAAGAAATGGAATTTTATACAATAACTTTTGGGTTATATAAAATATCTTTGTTCTCCATCATTATACGGCCGTTTGCGACATAATAATTGATAGATAAGTCTTTTTTATCCAACAAAATAATATCCGCATCAAAATCTTTATGTATTTTCCCTTTGTTTTTGAGTTTTAAATTGTCTGCAGGATTACTCGTAGCAGTTTTTAAAGCCGTTGATAAATCAATATTTTCACTTTTAACCATATCTTTTATCTCTTCATATACAGACTTTACTTTCCCAACTTTTAAACCTATATTGTTTCCTTCTTTATCAAAAACAGGTAAACTCCCTTGTCCATCAGAAGTGATAGAAATATTATCTATTGGTACTTTGTTTTCAAGTAGATATTTAACTGCTTTAGAACATTTTTTTTCTCCAGCATCTATTATTTCTTTTGTCGAAGATGCTGTGATGTCTATCAACCCCCCTAAAGAAGCAAACTCAATTGCTGAATCAAGAATTTTTTCGTTTCTTGACATGTGAGTGGGAATAAATTGTTTTATAGGAATATCGGTTCTTTTAATTACTTCTAAAATTGGCTTTAAAAGGTCTTTCCCCCCTCCAACATGGACGTTTACTTTTCCAGATTTACCAGATAACATACCTGCTACTCTGGCTTTTGTTGCAAGAATTTTAAGTTCATAAAAACTTGGATATGAAGATCTGTGGTCAGAAATTGCAAGCTCTCCAACTCCAATGATTTCCTCGATAAACATAATGTCTTTCTCGATAGAATCAGTTAGCGTTATAGTTGGAACATGATAGTTTCCGGTATATACCCAGCAGGAGAACCCATTATCTTTAACTGATTTAGCTTTTGCTATTAGATCTTCCATAGTTCTGGAAATTCCATCGGTTCCCAAAGTACCAATAACAGTTGTAATTCCACCTTTTATCATATCTATCTCGTTCAATTCAGGAGTTCTGGTATTAAAACCACCTTCTCCCCCACCCCCGGTGATATGAACATGTGAATCAATTAACCCAGGAATAGCAATTAAATTTCTTCCATCTATAATTTTTGTGTCATAATCAATATTAATATCTTCGTCAATAGCAATGAACTTATTTCCCGCAATCAATATGTCTTTCTTCCCTAAAAATTTTGGGGAATATACTTGGATGTTTTTTATCAGTATCATTTTTTATCACCTCGATTTTATTTTAACATAAATTTATAAAATTGGAATTGATTTATTAACATATTTTTTTAGCTTAATAAAAATGATATAATAGAGTAGACAGATAAAGGAGGCTTGAAAATGAAAAAATTAATGATTGTTTTGTTTGTTATTAGTTCATTAATGGTTTTTTCCGTTGGTTTTGATGAGTTAAGAACACAATTCGTTAGAGCAAATTCAGAAAGAAATGTTGAAAAGATGGAAGTTGTTATCGATTTAACAGAAAATAACACAAATGATGCCAGTATTATGGCATTAAATGCAGAAGCCATGACTGAAATTGCCAACTGGGGATACACAGATGATGCAATAAGAGAAGATATGTACGAAAAAGCAGTTGAAAAAGGTGAAGCTGCTGTTGAAATTGAAAGTACCACATATACAAATTATGTGGCCGGTGCTGCTATAGGCAGACTTGCTCAATACAAAGGAATCGTATCCAGTTTGTTTATGCTTGGGGACTTTGATGATTATATCTCTACCGCAATAGAGTTGGATCCAAATAATTTTAAGGCTTTGGTTGCTATGGGAATGAGATATAGAGACACTCCTTGGCCGGCAGGAAATAATAAAAAATCCGAGCAATATTTAAAACAGGCTATAGAAGCAGAACCAACATATATTAACTCATATTATGAGTTAGGGATTTTATACAAAGAATGGGGAAAAGATGAAGAGGCAATCGAAATGTTTGAAGAAGTATTAGAAAGACCTGTTCATCCTAATTTCGTAGCTCAAGGAGAAGAAGCAAAAATGGAAGCTGAAAAACATTTAGAAGAGCTCAGATGATTTTTCTTATTATTTAAAATATCGTAATCTATAATTTTGTTTGCGTAAAAATCCATTATAGTAATTCATGTAATATATTAATGGGGCCTTATATATGGGTCCCTATTTTTTATTTTATAAATCATCAACGGAGGTATAGAAATGTATTACGATAAAAAAGCGGAAATAGAAGTCGAGGTAAATGAAAAAAAGTATAGCTTGAAAAAATTGAAAAGAGTTCATGATATTTTGGAAAATGGATTTGGCTCTTACAAAGTTATTATAGCTGAGGATTTAGTATCTGATGAACCTGAAGATTGGTATTCTGAAGTTTTTTTAACAGAAAATTTTAAAAGTCTTGACTTAGAAAATATGAAAGTTGATTTATATTATACATATTCAATGGGAAGGAAAAATGAAAAAATAGTTTGGGGAATAACAACTTTTGAAGAAGATCCTTTAACTTATATTGGAGCAATTGAAGAAAAAAAATAATGCCTGTAAAAGGCATTATTTTAATATATACTCTTCAAAAACTCGTTTTATTAAATTTTTGTTTTTTAAAATATCTTCGTGAACAGTATTTTCATAAAAAGTTTTATCTATGGTTGGTCCTTCATAACCTTCGAGCATTTGGCTATCCAATGTTACAGCCCCATCATTGTTAATCATGTCTTCATCTTCAATTCCAGCAACCTCTGAGAATGCTTTCAAAACAGAATAAGTGAAGTTAAAATGAGGTTTTGATGTATATTGGTTTATTTGAGAAAGGAAAATAATTGTTTTTTCTAAATACATGTCTTCATCGTTCAGTTTTTTGATTTTATCATTTATTTTAAAGATCGAGTCGTTAAAAGGAATATTCGAATACAGTTTATTCTCTAAAGCAGATAGATACTCTTGGTTTACATAGTTTATAGACATACCACCTTGAAAAGTGTCTAAAATGCCGTATTCAGAAAATAAAACTGGGAACAAAAGAGGGTTTTTTCTCATAATTGTTTCTATTTCAGTACTTATATCTAAAGGTTTTTTATCTATTATACTATTTATAGTTTTGGTCAAAATACTGTACAAAGGTTCAACTATATCCAAACTGAAAGTGTAGTTCGAAATCAATTCTGAATAAAATAGTTGAGGTAAATTTTGGAAAGGAGATCCCTTGTTTACTGCATTAATAGTTATTATTTTTTCTATATTTGGCCTATATTGAACGTTAGCAGCATATCTCGCTACTAATCCACCCATTGAATGGCCGATCAAATATATTTCCTTATAACCATTTTCATCAAAAAAACCATTTTCATCCATTATTTTGTTTAATTGTTCTCCAAATTCTTCTGCTGTCATAGAATGTGTATCGTAAATAAACTCATAATAATCAAAATTCTCGAATTTTTCTGGATTTTTATATATATATTCGAACCAACTATTGAAGTAATCGAACCTTCTGTTATATCTCCATGGAAAATCTCCATTATTATTATAATCCTGATCTAATCTCACAAATTGGAGGCCGTGAATGAATATTACTGCCTTATCTTTTAGCTCAACACCAGACGCATTGTTCATCAATTTTTCCGGCATTCTATACGATACCTCATTTCTGGTGATATAATCGTCTATTACGAAAAGATCTTGCTTGAAAGTCATGTTCTTTTGATAAGGTTTTTGTTTCCAAAGTTCTGCATAAGAAGGTACTTTTTTATAATCTTTGTAGAATAGTTTTACCTTCATATTTTGTATTACTGGAATGTTCAAAAAATTTTCTGAAAAAATTTCAAAAAAAGTGGGGTATATGTTTTCGTACTCATCTCTTGTCAATTCTTTAGATATCACTGGGTAGTATTTTTCATTTCTTCTTATTGCAAAATCTCTGTATATTTTATTTTCGTAGAACACTTTCATATATTTAGGAAAGTCAAAAGCCTCTTTTCCAGTATGTTTTATACCAAACGGAAAAATAACATCTTTTATGTTAGACGTGGATTGTGAAGTTACACTTTTTAAAATCGTCAAATTTTCCGGCCTAAAATATGAAATATCTATAAATGAATTTTCCCCATCTTCAATAGAATAAATCAGAGTGTTAAATCCTTCAATAAAAGATTTTTTGTATATTTTTAACTCAACATCCTCACCACGAAAAATCGCTTCATCAGCTTGAGAGTTAAAGAATTTTATATAAATATTTTTACTATCTGCATAACTTCCTTGGCTAGATATTGCCCTAATATAAGCTTTATAGTCTATTCCTTCTTTTAACTCAATATCTATGTTATTCACATTTGGTTCTAAAATAAAAGAGGCAATCCTGTTTCCTTCAACATCATCTAAAAAAACAATGACGTTCTTTCCTATAAAGTTGTTTTTCCAGCTTAAATTAGCCTTGTTTTTTTCAATAAAACTGAGTTTTATGTTTGAAGGCTCGGGAATGTTGAACTCCTTATTGAAATCTTTTTCGGGCATGAAAAAAAATACACCTAACCCAACAGTTATTGCAGTAACTAAAGCTATGTATAGTTTTTCCATGTTTTCACCTCTTATAATATTTGCATTTCTTTTGTGTAATTGTTTAGAACTTCCACTCCTGTTTCAGTGACTAATACCAAATCTTCAATTCTTACACCAAATTGATTTGGTATATATATACCAGGCTCTATTGAAAAAATCATTCCTGGTTGAACAACCATATTGTTGTTTTCACTTACAAAAGGCCATTCGTGAGCGTTTATGCCAATAGAGTGGCCTGTTCTATGAGTAAAAAAATCTCCATAACCCTTTTTTTCTATATATTTTCTTGCAGCTAAATCTATCTCAGAAAATTTAACTCCAGGTTTTACACTTTCTATTGCTTTTAAATTAGCCTGTAAAACTATGTCATACACTCTTCTTGCGGTATCTCCTGGTTCACCATAAAAAACAGTTCTTGTCATATCTGAACAATATCGGTCTTTTATGCCCCCTATGTCTATTATCACAGAATCTCCATTTTTTAATTTTGTGATATTGCTTTCGTGATGAGGTTCTCCACAGCTTCCCCCAAATGCTACTAACGGGGAAAAGCTGACTCCAGAAAAACCTATTTTGTTGATTATGTTTTCTGCCGCTCTTGCGACATATTTTTCTGGCAGCATTTCTGGTATAAGATCAATAACCTCTTCAATAGCTTGGTCGTTAAGTTTAGAACTTTCTCTCATCTTTTTGATCTCATCTGGAGTTTTGATCATTCTCAATTCATCAATAAATATTGATTTATCTACAGGAATTATACTTTTCATATTCATTAACTTTATGAGAAAATGGGAAGGCCAATTTTTATCGATAGCAATATTCTTGTTTTTTTGTATAAATTCTGAGAGTATTTTTACGGGATCGTCTGAATCTGAATAATAAACTATATTTAAATTCTCAGTTTCAATGGGGAATAATTTATTAACTAATAGTATTGGTTGTGTGTTGGTATCAATCAAAAGAGCTAACAATCTTTCCCCTGATTCTATCCATTCACCTGTCAAATAGAAAATATCTTCTGTGGAACCAACAATATATTGCGATATTTCATCTTTTCTCATTTTTTCAATTAATTTTTCAATTTGTTTGTTCATATTTCACACTCCTATTCTCACACAGTTTTATTAAATAATTATAAGAAAAATCCTTCAATTAAATAATAGCACAAATTATCAAAAAACCTTTAATATTAATGTTTGTATCATATAACATATAAGCCCTCATATTAAAAAAATAAAGGTTTTAAATTCACATATTTGTATCAAACTTTAACTTTTTATTTATGCTATAATTAGTTAAGGTGATGATTCTTATCGACTACAAAATATGGAGGGATTTTTATGAAATCGTTGAGAGGGAAAATGGTACTCTTGATAGTAGTAATTTCCGCAATACCTTTAGTTCTACTAACAATATACAACGCTTATTCATTTTATAACCAAAAGGTTGAAGATGTAGATGTCTTACTACAAACAAGAAATGTGAGCTCTAAAGATTTTTTTGATAATTATTTGGAAACTCTTGAAAGTATGATAAATTATATTTCTGAAGATGCCAACGTTCAGGGTGCTTATTCAAATGAGTTTGATGAAAGACAGTGGATGTTGATTAACTTTCAAAATATCTATGAGTCTTATGATCAAGTTAGAGCGGCTTATATTGGTTTGAGAGATAAAACAATGTTGATAAAACCAGACCAAAATTTACCAAGTGATTATGACCCTACTGCAAGACCTTGGTATTCAGGAGCGGTTAAAAACAGAGGGGAAATCTTTATTACCGACCCATATTCTGACGCTTCGATTGGAGATACCCTAATAACTATGTCAAAAGCAATAGTTTCAAGCGGTCAAGTTGTTGGTGTTTTGGGGTTAGATTTATCTATGCAGGCTTTAGTAAAAGTAGTTTCACAAGAAACTGAATATAAATCAAACTATTCTTTCATTGTCAACAAAAAGGGTATAACACTTGTTCATCCAAATAGTGAAAACATAGGATTGGATGTATCAAACGAAGAATTTTTTACTCAAAGAGAAGGTAATTCAGGGAAAATAACATATACATATAATGGAGTCGATAAAATAGCTTATTTTTCAACAATGAATAGCACAGGGTGGTATGTTTATTCTGTAGTTGATGAAGAAGAAGTGTTACAAGAACCATTTTCCATTATAACCACTTTAATAATTTTTTCAATTATAGTTATAGTTGTGGCACTGCTAATTGGAATTATTTTTATGAGGAGATCTATCACTAATCCAATAGAGAATTTAAGTAAAAACATAACCAAATTTGGAAAAGGAGATCTTACCACAAAATTTTTTTCTAATAGCAACGATGAGATAGGAATAATGGCTGATGAACTTAATGAGATGGGAGATAATCTAAGACATACTATATCTGCGATAGTAGAAGCATCAGATCAGATAAATTCATCATCTGCTGATTTAGCAAGTGTAGCAGAAGAAGCTTCAGCAACTTCAGAAGAATTGAATTCACAAGTTGAGACTATAGAAAGGAATGCTGAAGATGCGTCAGCTTCAGTGCAAGAGGTTACAAGTGGAGTAGAAGAGGTAGCAGCAAGTGCACAATCGTTATCTAAAGCTGCACAAAGTTTATCTCATTCTGCAGAAAATACAAATAATGCCGCAAACAATGGTGCGACAAAAATAAGAAATATAAACGCTAAAATAGATGATGCAAATCAGAAATCAAAAGCTACAGAAGAACAGGTCGAAACTTTGGCCAAAAAAGCGGAAAATGTTGGTCAAATTGTAGAAACAATAAACTCAATTACAGAGCAAACCAACTTATTGGCACTTAATGCTGCAATAGAAGCAGCGAGGGCAGGAGAAGCTGGAAAAGGATTTGCAGTAGTAGCAGATGAAATAAGAAAATTGGCAGAAGAAAGTGGCGGAGCAACAGAAGAAATAGCAAAGATACTACAAGAGATCAAAAAGAGCACGCAAGATGTTTCCACTTCATCTTCAGATACGGTTACTTATATGAACGAAATAAACAAGGAAATGGATGAAATAGCAGAAGAATTTGAAACAATATTAAAACAAATAGATGAAATAAACAGCGGAATAGAAAACATGACAGCAACTTCTCAAGAACAGAGTGCTTCAGCTGAAGAAATGAGTGCAGCTATGGATAAAGTAGCAAAAACAGTTTCAGACATAAGTGAACAAATATCTCAAGCTACTGAGTCAATAAACAATCAAGCTGAAGGAGCACAACAAACAAGTGCTAATTCAGAAGAACTATCTGCTCTTTCGGAGAATCTTACACAACAGATCAATAAATTTAAAATTTGATAAAATTTACCAATCAAAGAGGCCTTCATTTTGAAGGCCTCTTTGATTAATATTTAGCATTATGAGTCGTTTTTGTTTAAATCATTATGTTGGATGATTCTATTTTTCCCAATATTTTTTGCTTTTAAAAGAGCTTCTTCGGCTTCATTAATAAAAGCATCGATTTCCATTATGTTTGTAGGGATTTCCGTTGAAGTTCCAATGGAAACAGTTATATGGTTTGCTACTTCTGATTTTTTGTGCTCAATTTTTAATTTTTCAATAGAACTTTTCATATTGTTAGCAACAACATTTGCACCAGGCTTATCAGTATCTGGCAAAACAGCAGCAAATTTTTCTCCAGCATACCTAAAAATATGATCAGTTGATCTTCTCAAACAACTCTTCAATGCATTAGATACTTTTACTATAACTTCGTCTCCCTTTAAATGGCCATATTCATCGTTGTAATTTTTAAAATTATCAATGTCAATTATTATAATAGATAATGGATATTTTTTTCTCTTTGCCAAGTTCCATTCTCTTTCGATAATTTCTTCGAATAACCTTAAGTTTTGAATCCCTGTAAGAGGGTCGTAAAAAGATAATTTTTCTATTTTTTTGTTTAATTTTTCGAGATAATTGCTATTCTCTTGAGATTCTTCAATATGTTGCCTAATTAGTTGTTTGGTTTTGTTTTCAAATTTTCCCCTAATTCTTATCATAAGAAAATAAACTAAAGACAAGATGAAAAGCAGAGATAGTATTATATAAAAAAAGATGGCATAATTTGTGGTAAAAATGTTATATGAAATTGAAAATTTTATATTTTTTTCTCCTCCTACCCACTTTTTTGTTTTGTCTATAGTTTGTATTTTTAAATTATAATCCCCTTGCTGTATGTTGGGTAATTTTATTGATTTTTCATCTATATAGTTCCATTCTCCATCACTTTCAAATCTATATCTTACTAAAACATCGTTTTTATAATCAGCATAATCAAAAGAAATCTCAACATTGCCTTTTTTAAAATTGTATTTTTCATCTTCATTGTATTTATAAATAGTGCCGTTAGATTCAATTTTTTCTATTACCAAAGGATGAAATAAAACATTTGGGTTGATATCTTCTATATAGAAACTAGTTAAAGAATTTTCGGTTAAGAAAAAAGCTTCATTTGTTTTTGTAATATATGAGTCTTTTGAAAAGTTGTTTATATATACTCCTTCATCAAAATCATACTCTATATATCTCTTTTCCAAAGGGAAAAAACGATAAATAGAATGTTTTGTTGAAAACCAAATATTTCCATATCTATCTGCTTGAACTTCTGATACAGGGAAATCGCTAATAATTGTACTAAATTCTTTTGTTTCTGTGTTGTAAGATGTAATACCGTAATCGTCAGATATGTAAACAATTTTGTTAGAATACGCTAAGTCGTTAAAAAAGGAAATTGGGGTATCATTAACAATTTCAAATAATTCATTTTTGATATCATATTCTATAAGCTCATCTTCAGTGGTCATTCCCCAAATTTTATTTTCATGACCTATTAAAGATATTATATTATCTACATTTTTTATAAGTAGGAGCTCATTTTCCAGCTTGTATAAACCATCATTTAAAGTTATAAAATAGTTTTGGTTTGTGTCTATAAAGACATCAGTTATAACCTTTTCCGTTTTTAGTACTTTTGTAGTAGAATAATCTTTCTTATTAAAAATATAGATTTCTTTGTCTGTCAATAATAAAATCTTATCATTGTTATTTTTGATTGAAAGAATATCTTTATCTAAACCAATAAAGATATCTTCCCACGTTTCTGCGAAAGAATTGTAAACTTTTAAATCTTTACCATTTGCAATCCAGATAAAACCATCTTCATCCACAACCATCGATTCAAAAGAAGAATTATCAAAAAGAAATGTTTCAAATCTTGAGTTCACATTTATTCTGGATAAATTGTATTTATCATTTGAGAACCAGAGAAAATCACCGTTATCTTTGAATAAATAGTTAACGGGAAAACCAATATCAAATTCTTCTAATTCAAAGTCATATAGTTTTGCTCTTTTCAGACCATTGCTATGAGCTATCCATAAAAAGTCTTCATAAATCAAAAAATCGTTGATTTCTATATCCTCTTCTTGCTTAACAATATTTTTAGTGGATAAATTCATTGAAAACAAAGAATCATCAGTGTAAAACCACAACGTGTCATAAGTGAAAATAAGGTTTTTAATTTCTTGACCACCCATAAATTTTAAGTAAGAATCATCAGAAGGGTTATATTCCAAAAGGCCTTTATCAGTCGCCAAAAAGTAAATAGAATCGATAATTCCCATTTTGTTTATTGAGTAAGATTCTAATTTTTCGCTAACTGATTGATAACTTTGTGACGTTTTGTCGAAAGTTATCAACCCTTTTTGAGTTGATAAAAGAAGTGTGTTCTCTTTATTTTGTGTTATATTGTATATCTCGTTGTTTTTCAAAGGGTACAAACTGTAAGACTCATATCTTTCGTTATAATGAAGTAATCCAAAATTAGTAGCAAGCCAAAAATTACTCGAAAAGTCTTGAAAAAAATAGTTTAATTTAATTTTATCTTTGTTTTCAAATTTTTTTACTACATCCTCACCGTTGTATTTATAAAGGTTGTACTCATCTATAAACCAAATAAAGTCATTTTGATCTTGTAGAATTTGTTTGATACTACCAATTTGAGCAAATTCATCTTCAAATGGGTAATTATTTATATAAATATTATTTGAAAATAAAAATGTAGTGAGGAAAATAAAAAATAAAAAAATAATTTTTTTCATAAACTACTCCTTAAGCGAAATACTGTTAATAAATTATAACATTTTTTAAAAAAATAGCCATATCAAACACATTACGACTATTTCAGAATTTTATACAAAAAAATGTTATCTTCATTTTCTTCAAAACCCTGTTTTTTATAAAAATATTCAGCTGGGGTTCCCTTCCCAGTGTTTAAAATAATTCCCTTTACGCCTTCATTTATCAACTCATTTTGAATATAATCCATGAACGCTACACCAAACCCTTCACCTTGAAAAGAAGGGCTGACGCCATATTCGTGAACCATATACTCATCTCCAGACCACCATTTTCTTATATCACCGAGTGAGAAAGCTATTATATGTTCTTTTTTATTCATAACCAAAAAGCCCCTAAAATAAGGTGCTCCGATATAGCCTTTTAAATATTCTTTGGCTTTATCTAAAGAAGGCCATCTATCATTCCAAGGATCTTGAGAAAAAACATCTATAAAAGTTTTTGCAACTTTATCTATATATTTTTCTTCGTATCGTTTGTAAATATATTCACCCATTAAAACCCCTCCAACTAATATGCTTTCTACATTTTTTATAAAAAGCTTAATAGTTAACATTATTAATTATATCATTTTAATAACAATATTTAATATATTTTAATCACTCATATATTTATTTTTTGTTATTATAAAGCTATTCAAATAGGTAAAATCTTATTAATATATCGCTTGTTTAATTAATTCAGGAGATTTTGTTGTATAATATTATTTAAAGAACAAAATATTTAGGAGCTGAAGATTTATGAACGAATTATCAAAACAAATAACAGACCATTTGGGTCAAGGTTTAGTGATACTTGACTTAAATGGTAATTTTAAATTTTACAATAAAAAATTCTTGGAAATGGTTGAATATTCTCCTAAAGAATTAGATAAAATTAATCTATTTTCTGTAGCATCAAAAATACATGGAGCCAATTTAAAAGAAAAATTTAATAAAAGATTAAAAGGTGAAAAAGAACCATACGAAGCTATACTGACCTCAAAAACAGATAAAGAAATTCCCGTGCTTATATCAGGAGCACCTTATTACGACGAAAAAGGTGATTTAATTGGTGTGATAAGTTTGTTAACAGATATTACTAAGTCAAAGAAATTAGAAAAACAGTTAACCAAAGCTGCTGAAGAAGCGAGGAAAGCAAACGAAGCAAAAAGTAAGTTTTTAGGAAACATTTCCCATGAGATAAAGAACCCTTTAAATGGAATGATTGGAATTATAGATCTTTTGAGGGAGTCTACTCAGTCAAAAGAAGACGAAGAACTTTTAAAAACTATGAGAGAATCGTCTTATCATATATTAAATTTGTTGGATGAGCTTATGGATTTATCAAAGATCGAGGCAAACAAAATGGATTTAGATTCCATAAAATTCTCTCCTCTCAAAATCTATAATTCGCTTTATTTATCTTATAAGTCAAATTTATATTCAAAAAATATTGATTTCGAAGTAGATTATGATAAAAATATTCCTGATAATCTTTTTGGAGACCCAATAAAATTAAGGCAGATTTTGGATAACTTACTGTCAAACTCATTCAAATTTACAAAAAATGGAAAAGTTAGTATGTTGTTTTCATTAGAAAGCTTAAAAGGTAATATTGCTAACCTAAAAATAACTATTTTAGATACGGGAATAGGTATAAATGAAAGCAATTTAGAAAAGATATTTGAAGCTTTTTCCCAAGGAGACTTATCAACAAAAGATCAATTTGGGGGAACAGGATTAGGTCTTTTTATAGTAAAAAAACTTGTTGAGTTAATGAACGGTGAAATAAAAATTGAAAGTGAAAAAGGCAAAGGAACAAAAGTAGTTGTTAAACTGCCTTTTAAAATATATAGCGAACCTCTTAAAAAGGACGAAAAGGGAGATTCAATATAAAAGTGCTGTACATAGATGATAAAAAAATAAATGTATTGGATATAAAAATTTTCTAAACAACCGTTAGATAGATTTGAGTATTTCACGTAATTTCTCTTCCAAAGAGTTGTAAGAAAAATGTTTTTTTGCCAATTTGAAATTTGTTTCAATGTAATCATAAGCTTTCTCTCTGTTGAACAATACTTCGAGGATTTCTTTAGATGCAGATGTGATTATATCATCTGGTATCATGTAGAAATCTTCTTTTTTTTCTGTCTTGTTTCCCAAGCTGATAGTTTTAAACCCTAAAGGCTCTATATCAACATCGTATACAGGATAATTAAAAACAAGTATGGGTTTTTTTGCAAAAACAGCTTCTAAAAATTGATTTCCAAACCCTTCTTTAACACTTGGATAAGTGACAAAATCGGAAATGGCATAAAAATCCCAAAGAGAAAAAATTCCCTCACTTTCATTTCTTTCATCTTCACACATTTCTTCTGCCAAAATCATGTCAACATTTTTTTTATTTGCATATTTAACAAGTTTTTCTGTGTATGCTTCTTCTTCATTGAGCCCTGGTAAAACTAAGTATATCTTGCTGTTCTCATCGATCTTTTTTCCATTGTAAATTACGTTTCTATTATATAAGTGGATTTCTTCGACAACTTTTGAAAGAGTATCAATGGCTAATTCTATAGCTTTCCTTTGTACAATTCTCGTTGCCTGTAAAAAAATAAGGTCATTTTCTTTTAAATTAAATTTATCAATTATTTTAGAATTATAGGAATCTCTTTTCCACAAATCGTTAGAAAAATCAAAAACATTTGGAACAATTGTTGAGTTGATTCCCTTATAGTTTTGAAGTGAATCCCTGGCTATAGAGTTTATAACTACATGATTAATATCTTTAGGAGGAAAAAAGTTTTCCAAATAATAAGCAACATAATCTGTAGTTGGATTAGAATAAAAATCCCTTTCCCAATAAAAGTCATGATGATGCCCGATTAGTTTTATTTTTTTTATTTTCGCAAATTCATAGACAGCTTTAGCGGCAGACAGGTTGTGGCCTAAAGAAAAAATATTGTTTACAAAAATTACATCCATTTCTGGTAACTTTAGTAATTCTCTTAGTATGGTGCTATAATAAGCCTCGTTTTTTCGAATTAAATCTTCCACTCCCCAATCATCCAGAGATATGTAAGCATGATTCTTAATTTCAATATTTATTTTATTTCTATAAGATATTGAAGGAACTTTCAAAGCTTTCAAATTTCCTGTTTCTCCGCCGATTAAGAAAACTTCATGACCCATTTTTTCTAAAACTGCTTTCCACTTAAACATTTCTAAAGAAACACCGTCTGTTTCACCAACTCTGAAATGCATTAATCCTATTTTCATACAAAGCCACCCCCAAAAGGAAAATTTTCAATACAATTATATATAAAAAAATAAATTTTCTAAAATTTATTTTTTTAAGCATCAATGAATATTCAGTAAATAATTGTTTATAATTACCTATAAAAACTCATAAAATCATATAAAGCTGTTTGAGAAAATATATTTTTTATCTTATAATTTTGAAGAAAACTTTCAGTAATTTTATAATTTATGAAAAAAATAAACATATCTTAATTTAGGAGGGATATACATGAAGAAATTATTGGTTTTATTGACAGTTCTTTTGGTAGGATTATTAGTTATGTCTGAAACAATCACATTTTGGACAACACAGGTGGAGTCTGATCGTCAACAAAGAATCAAAGCATTAGCACAAATTTTTAACGCTCAAACTGGTCATACAATAGAAATAGTACCTATCGAAGAAAATGAGATATTGAGACAAATTCCAATAGCTCAAAAATCTAACACATTACCAGACGTTATAGAAGGTGGAATTTCACCAATGATTCTTTTAGGAAGTCAAGGATTTATGGATGTAGAAAGAAACACAAAAATAATAGAAGATTTTGGTGATGTCTATAATGGGGCAGCAAGGTTATTGTCAAACGGAGAAGGTAATCATTACGCAGTTCCATTTTCAGCGTGGGTTCAAGGAATTTGGTATAGAAAAGATTGGCTAGAGCCAAGACAATTAGGCGAACCAACAAGTTGGTACAACCTTTTGACAGCCGTTAAAGCTTTAAACAATCCTGCTGAAGGAGTTTATGGATTGGTTCTTCCTAAGGCAGCAGATGCTTATACGGAACAAGTTTTTTCAGAAATAGCTTTGTCAAACGGTGCAAGACCAATAGACACTGAAGGAAATATTATGTTTGATTCACAAGAGATGATCGAAGCCTTTAGATTCTATAAGGAATTGGGGAAATATGCAAAACCAGGATTTACAAGTGTTATGGATGCTTTAAAGGGATATCTATCTGATGAAGTTGCAATGATATTTTATTCGACATATGTAATGGATGACATAGCAGTAGAAGAAGTTCAAAGAGGAAGAGTAGATGATTTTAACCCTGAATTAGTTAAGAATACAGGTTTTGGAAATAGAATGTACAATATTAAACCATCATCTTTTGGAGAAATTGTTGCTGTAAGTGTTTTGGATACTTCTAAGAATAAAGATGTAGCTGAAGAATGGATAAAATTCTTGATGACAGAGGATAATTACATTTATTATCTACATATGGCTCCTGGTGGAATGAATCCAACAAGATCATCGATTGCTGAATCGGATAAATTTTTAGATAATCCTATACTTTCTAAATATGATAAAGATCAAATCACTGGAATAGTAGCAGCTCTTGATGAAGTTGAAAGATTTGAATTCTTGGATGGTGAAATAATCGATGAAATGAGTCAATTGTCAGCTAACTTTGTTATAGGTAAAGCAATCAATTATATGTTTGCAAATGATTGGACACCACAAAGAACAGCTCAATGGGCACAACAAGAAGCAGAAAGAATATTAGGCAAATAATATCTAATTTGAAATATTGGGGAGAAGAAATTCTCCCCGTTTTATTGAGGAGGAGTATATATGAAATTTTCAGAGCTATCTCCTATGAGACAAAGAGAAGCTAAATTTGGGATGAAACTTATTGCACCAACAGTTATAATTATAGCCTTATTAATTTTATATCCAGTTTTTTACAATATATATTTGAGTTTTTTTGATGTATCAATTTCGCCAAATGAGGGAAACACTTTTTTGGGGGTACAAAACTATATTAACGTGTTAACTGATTCAACTTTTTGGGTTTCTTTTTGGAAAACTATAGCTTTCACAGTTATAACTGTTGTTGGGAGCATAATTTTGGGAGTAGGTGTTGCAATCCTTATGAATAAAGAATTCCCAGGTAGGGGGATTGTTAGAGGACTGCTTTTGTTACCTTATGTTACACCTTTAATAGCAATAGTTTTTGCTTGGAAATATGTATTTTTACCTATAGATGGCCCATTGGTACAATTGTTAGCGAGTTTAAATATAATGGATCCAGGAACAGATGTTATCAATAACCCAAATAATGCTTTCTTGGTAGTTTCTTTTTTCAATATATGGAGGAACTTTCCATTTATTTATTTAATGATGCTTTCAAGACTTCAATCAATTCCAGATGATTATTATGAAGCTGCAGAAATTGATGGAGCAAATGGTTGGCAAAAATTCTGGAATATAACATTACCAGAATTGTATTTTGTAATTGGTTCCGTTGCTTTGCTAAGGGGAATTTGGAATTTTTATAAATTCGACGAAGTCTACCTTATGTCAAAATTTGCTGGGACATTACCAGTGTATATATACGAAAAAGCTTTTACGGGTGTACCTGAACAGGGTGTAGCTGCATCTATAGCAACTATTCTTTTCATATTTATGTTTGGTTTGATAGCCTTTTACGTGAGGAAGGTGTTAAAATGGTAAGAAAAAAATCAATATTCAGAACAATAGGGTTTTGGTCATTGATAATAGTATTAGTGGTTTTTGTAGCTTATCCATTTGCCTACATGGTTTCTGTTTCTTTTAGAAATGATACAGATGCTTTTGAAAAAGGGTTGATTCCAGAAAATCCCACTTTTGATACATATTTACAGTTGTTAGGGTTTAAAGAATCTATAAGAGAAGAACTCTCAGATGAACAAAGGCAATTACAGGAATTAGTGAAAAATTTGCCTGCTGAAAAGCAAGAAGAAATACTGGGTAATATTGCCGCTGAAAGGAAAAAAGAATCTTTTCCATTTATAAGGTTTTTTAGAAACAGTTTACTAATTGCTGGATTAAGTGCCTTGTTTAGCCTAATTATATCTATTTTAGGTGCATACGCTTTTTCAAGGGTATGGTTTCCAGGAAGGGGATTAGTTCAAAGAGGGGTGTTGTTAGTATATCTATTTGGTGGAACCATATTAGCAGTTCCTTTGTACCAGATTTTTGTAAACATTGGACTAACAGGCTCTGGACCAAAAGGAATGGTTTCGTTATTCATTATTTATATTGTTCAAACATTGCCGGTTTCTTTGTATATGCTTGGAAATTATTTTAGAACTATTCCAGAAACTATAGAAGAAGCTGCTATAATAGATGGGAGTAGTAGATTTGGTGTTATATGGAGAATTATAATACCATTATCTTTACCAGCTATTATCACAGTTTTTATATATGCATTTATGATCGCTTGGAATGAATACTTGTTTGCATCTATTTTTGTCAGAGCATATCCCCAATTTCACACACTTCCAATCGGTTTAAATGAAATTTTTTATTCAGAACATGCTATATGGGCTAAGATGATGGCTGCCTCAGTCTTAACTTCTATACCAGTAGTTGGTTTATTTATGTTGATGCAAAAATACCTAACAGGAGGACTAACAGCTGGAGGGGTTAAAGAATAGCCAAATTTGGTAGGTGATTTAGTATGGTGATACAAAAAATAAAAGGAATATACAATTCGTTAACAAATTCAGAGAAAAAAGCTGCAAATTATATAATTGAAAGACCAGGGGATGTTATACATTACTCTATAACAGAGCTCGCTAATTGGTCAGAAGTAAGTGAAACGACAGTTTATAGGCTTATAAAAAAGATAGGTTTTACAGGTTACCAAGATTTTAAAATGTCTCTTGTAAAGCAGCTAAGCCAACCAAGTATAGAAGATGAAAGCATAGATGATATTTATGCGGCAGTTTATAACAAGACTGTGAATATGCTTGAATATACTTATCAAAACATAGACAAAGAAAAGATAAATCTGGTTGCAGAAAAGATTAAGAATGCAAGGAAAGTTTTATTTTATGCAGTTGGAAGGTCTTATTCAGTTGCACTGGATATGAGTTTGAAATTGGCAGCTCTTGGTATAAGTTCTGAAGCATATTCAGATCCTCATATGCAAGTTATGGCAGGAGCGGCAGCTGACAAACATTGTGTTGTCATATCCATTAGCCATTCAGGTATGATTAGAGACGTATATAAATCAACTGAAGTTGCAAAAGAAGCAGGAGCTTTCACCGTTTCTATAACTTCTGGAGTTGAATCTCCTTTAAGTAAAATATCTGAACTAAAAATATACACAGCTGCGAATCATCCTGACGAAAATGAATACACTTATAACAGAATAGCCGAGATGTTTGTTATGGACATTATATATAGAGTTTTAATACAAAAGATAAATCCAGAAAAACATTTTGAAAAACTATACAAGATAACAAATACAAAGAGGTTCTGAGGTGATCTAAATGAAAAAAGAGATAAGCGTCGAAAAAAGATTGAAAAAACTATATCCTGAAAGCTCAGAATATTTGCTAAAAAAAATAAAAGAGAAGGTAAATAAATTCAATGACTCTATAGAAAATACTAACAGTTATGAATTAAATGAAAACAAATCTATTTTGATTACATATGGTGATTCAATTAAAGACGAAAGCCATTCTTTGAATGTTCTTGAAAAGTTTATGGAAGAGTTCGTGGGAGACAGTATAAACACAGTTCATATATTGCCGTTTTTCCCTTATTCTTCTGATGATGGGTTTTCTGTTGTTGATTACAAAAAAGTGAATCCAGACCTTGGAACTTGGGAAGATATTAAAAATTTTTCGAAACACTATTACTTGATGTTTGATGCGGTTGTAAATCATATTTCATCGCAGAGTGATTGGTTTAAAGGCTTTCTAAGAAATGACCCAAAATATGATGATTATTTCATAACAGTTGATAAAAACACAGATCTTTCGAGTGTGACAAGGCCCAGAGCACTACCTCTTTTGACTAAATTTGATACTCCAGAAGGAGAAAAGTATGTTTGGACAACTTTTTCTGAAGACCAGATAGATTTGAACTATAAGAATCCAGAACTTTTGTTGGATATAATAAACGTGCTACTTTTTTACGTTAAAAATGGTGCCTCTTTATTGAGGTTAGATGCCATTGGATATATTTGGAAAGAAGTTGGGACGAGTTGTATTCATCTAAAACAAACTCATGAAATAATCAAACTTTTCAAAGATATATTTGATTCAATAAAAGGACAAGTAATAATAATTACAGAGACAAACGTTCCACATAAAGAGAATGTGAGTTATTTTGGAAATGGTGAAGATGAAGCGCAGATGGTCTATAATTTTTCTCTTCCTCCATTAGTGTTAAATGCTTATCAAATTAATTCATCTAAGCATATTTCTAAATGGGCATCTGGATTAGAATATCCTTCTGATAAAACTACATTTTTCAATTTTTTGGCTTCTCATGATGGAATTGGGTTGATGCCAGTTAAAGGCATATTAAGTGATGTAGAAATCGATAATCTCATAAAAAAAGTTGAAAAAAACAATGGGAAAGTTTCTTACAAAACTAATTCAGATGGTACTCAGTCACCTTATGAAATGAACATTAATTATTTTGATGCTCTATACGATGAAAGAGATTCAATAAAAGAAAACATAAACAAATTTTTGGGGGCTTATTTTATAGCATTTTCTCTAAGGGGAATACCTGGGATATATATACACAGCTTGATAGGATCGAGAAATTGGGCACAAGGTGTAAAAGAATTAGGCTATAACAGAGCAATTAATAGAGAAAAATTAAACTATGAAAACTTAAAAAAAGAGATTGAAAAAAAAGGATCATTTAGAAACCAAATTTTTTACTCTATGAAGCATTTACTTGAAATTAGAAAAAACCACAAAGCTTTTTCTCCAAAATCAGGTCAAGAAATCTTATCAATTTGTGATCAAGTTTTTGCCATCAAAAGATTTTGTGAAGAGGAAACAATTGTGGCAATAGCAAATCTTTCAAAAGAAGAAGTAACTATAAATCTCAACGAAATATCGAATGATAATTCAGCTACTGAAATTATCAAAGGTAAAGAAATAAAAAATAAAATTTCTATTGAGCCATACGGCTATACCTGGGTGAAAATATGATAGAAAATATAGATAAATCCACAAAACAAAGAGAAATGATGATAGATTACACAGAAGAAATATTAGAATCGATCTCCCTTGAAAATATTATGAAAGATAAGATAAAATATTCTGAAGGTATTTTAACTTTGGGGGAAAATAAATTCAAAGTATCTGACAAAACATATGTTTTTGGTTTTGGGAAATCTTCAGCTGCAATGGCGGAAAAAATAGAAAAGCTTTTTGATATTCATTTAGAAGGATTAATAATAACAAAGGATGGTTATGAAAAAAATCTGAAAAACATAGAAATACTTTCCGGAGCTCATCCTTATCCAGATGAAAGAACTTTTCAAAATTCTGATAAATTAATTGAAAAACTAAAAATGGTTGAAAAAAACTCCACTGTAATATTTTTGATATCAGGAGGGGGTTCTGCTTTATTTGAAAAGGCTGAAGATGATATATCCTTAGAAGATTTAAAAATAACAAACAAAATCCTTTTAAAGTCAGGGTTGGATATCAAAAATATTAATGTAATTAGAAAGCATATTTCCGGGGTTAAAGGCGGGAAGTTGTTAAAAGTATTAAAAAACAAAAACTGTCAAATTTTTAACTTAATAATTTCTGATGTTGAAAACAACAATTTATCCACAATAGCCTCTGGTCCAACAAATTATGATGAATCGACTTTTTACGATGCGACCAAAATAATTGAAGAAAAGAATCTAAAAAATATGTTACCAAAAAAATTGGTTGATTTTATGTATAAAAATTTGGAAATAAAAGAGAAAGAAACTTTGAAAATTGAAGAGTTCAAAAAATACAAAGTTAAAAATTTTTTTATTTCGAAAGTTGAAGAAGCTGTTATAAGAGCATACAATATATTGAATAAAAAGGGAATAAAAACACATATTTTATCAACAGATTTATATGGAGATAGTTTTGAAGCAGGGAAATTTACAGGTTCCATAGCTTTAGAGATCAAAAAATACGATAGGCCTTTTAGAAAACCTTGTATTCTTATATCAGGTGGTGAAACCACTGTAAATGTAGAAGATTCTCATGGGATAGGTGGTCCTAACAAAGAATTTGTACTTGGTTTTGTAGATAGGATCAAAACTCAAAAAGGAATAACTCAAATAGCTATTGATACTGATGGAACAGACGGCCCTTGCGATTCTGCAGGAGCTATTGGAGATTTTAAAACTTACGAAAAGATAAGAAGAAATTATGAATACAATAAGGTTGTAAACTCTAAAAATACAGAAGAAATATTTAAAAAGATAAACGATCTTGTTATAACAGGGCCAAAAGAGTCAAACTTAAACGATTTGAGAATAACTATAATTGAATAAATAAAGAAAATACCCGACCTAAATAAATAGGTCGGGATAACTTAAAGTATATATATTCAATAGTAAACCCCACATTACGCTCTGTTTTGAAAAAATTATGCTTTAATTAAACTTCAATCATCACTATTATATACTAAATATTGGGGCTTGTTGTATTTTTTATATGATGATTCATTTAAAATATCTTAAATATATCGACCCAAAAATTAATTAAACAGTTAACATAAAAACAATAAATGTAATATTTTGCTGTTTTATGGGCACATGAAGATAAAATTATTTGATTTTCGATTTATCTTTTTAAATTTCTAATTCTTTCAATTAAAGTTGGATGAGAATAATTGAGTTTTGCATATAAAGGATGTGGATTCAAATTGGACAAATTTGATTTTGATAATTTTTTTAACGCTCTAATCAAATGTTGTGGATCTTTATATTTTTTAGAATAATTATCAGCTTCAAATTCGTGTTTTCTACTCATTGCACTCAAGATATAACCTACAAAATTAAAAATACTTCCTACAAAAATAAACGAATATGTTAGTTTTGTATAAATCATTTCAACTCCAAATGTTTCTGTTAAAAAGTTTGACTCAGTGAGAAAAAATACTATCAGAACTATTGAAACCATCAAAAAAATAGAGAAAAACAAGTCTTTTATTATATGGTTAAGTTTGTAGTGACCAGCTTCATGAGCAAAAATCGCTTCTATTTCATCTTCGTCATGATTTTCCAAGAGGGTGTCAAACAGAACGATTTTTTTTGTTTTACCAAACCCTGAGAAGAAAGCATTTGAATGTCCAGTCCTTTTTGAAGCATCCATCACATAAATTTTTGAAACATCGAAGCCCGCATCTTTTGCAATATTAACTAATTTGTTTTTTAAGTTTTCGTTTTCTAAAGGAGTAAATTTATTGAACAGAGGCATTATAAATTTTGGGTATAACCAACTTGCTATAAATTGCACACCTATGATTATTAAAGATACGATTATCCACCAATTTTCAAAAGTTAGAATTCCTTCCATGATTAGATATATCATGCCTGCACCTAAAACAACAGACAAAACAATACTCTTTATATTGTCTATTATAAAAGTTTTCATTGTTGATTTGTTAAATCCAAATTTTTGCTCTATTTTGAAGGTGTTGATATAATTAAAAGGTAAGGAGATTATATAATTAACTACTCCAAAAAATCCAAAAAACAAAAAAGATTGGTAAATAATATTATCAGTTAAATTAACAGCAAAATTTTCAACATAAGGAAAGATAAAGAGAATAAATAAAATATTTGCTATGACTGTTAAAATGTGAGATGCAAAACTAATCAAATTTTTGTCTGCAGTATACTCTTTTGATCTTTCAAATTCATCCCAAGTTATCTCGCCTTTCATTTCATCTGGAATTTCTCTCAAAGGAGACGTTGAGTAATTAAGATTAAGCCTTGAAAGAAAAATATCAAAAAATTCTGAAAATAGGTAAATTCCAAGAAAAATATATAAAAACATTTTTTCACCCCTTATTTAGTTTTGTCAAATCATATTATAACTTATTTATATCAAATAAAAAAAACAGGATGTTATCACATCCTGTTTTTAATCTATATGTTTTATATATAAATTACCAATTCATCATTCCGTGTCCGTATCCGTTATATCCTCCAAAACCTCTATTTCTGTTATAACCAGGTCCAAAACCACAATTACCATAATTACCGTAATAATTTGAGTCATTATAATCGATGAAATATGATTCGTCATTAATGGAGGCTTCCACAGCGAATATTACATCCGTTGAAAAAAAGTTTTGTTCTATTTGCCCATTGATTTGAATTGTCTGTCCAGTTTTAACAGGGATAGTACTGTATTTGTTTAATAAAAGTCCAAAATTTACTACATATTCTTTTCCTGAACTATCTTCAGCCATTGCCAAAGGTCTTGAGGTATCTATTTCAGTAATAGTTAAGTTGTAAGTTTTTAAGTTTTCATCCAAAGAATTTGAAGTATCGTTCCAATTAGCCCAAGAGCTGTAGCCAAATGAAAAAACCAAGCTAACTCCAAATAAAACGGTTAATATAAGTAAAACACTTTTTCTCATATAATCTCATCTCCTAATTTAAAATATTGTTTTTTTTATTTTTGTATTCTTCTTCGCTAATTTCTCCGTTAACATATTTTTCGTTTAAAATTCTTAATGCTTCGTCAACGGAATTTCTCTTTTGATAATTTTGCCCATTGTTTGTAAGGTTATTATTATTATTCCTAAAAACAAAGTATAGTACTATAACTATTATTAGAATCCAAAAGATTCCCATAAAAATTCCACCTCCTGACCACATTCCATTCCAAAAATATCCATGCATCATATTTCAACACCTCCTATAAACGTGTGTTTTTTGATTAAATCAATCTACATCTATATTATAATTTTCAATTATGTAAGAATTATGATTTTATATATTTTTTGGTAATTCTATAATAAATTTTGTTCCTTCATTTATTTTCGATTCTACTTTTATTGTGCCATTTAGTTTTTCAACATTATTTTTAGTGATAAAAAGGCCTAATCCTGAGCCGTTTGTTTTTTCTGTTGGAACTCTATAATACGCATCAAATATATTTTGTATATATTTTTCATTAATTCCTTTTCCATTATCTTCAATATATATTCTTACTTTTGAATTTGTTTCTTCAATTTTAATTGATACTTTTTTTGAACTTGAATATTTGTAAGCATTGGATAATATATTGTAGATAGATTGATTTATTAACGATTTATCCGATTTTATATTCAAGTGTTTTTTATCGATGTACTCTAATTTCATACCATTTTTCTCGAACTGATATTTCATTCCACTATATATTTTTCTAATTTCTTCATTCAAATCAAATTCGGAAAAAAGTACGGTTTCATTTCCATTTTCATAATCATAAATTTCTTTTATATTTTCTGTTATATGGGATAATTTTTCTGTTTCTTCAAGAAGGCTGTTTAACCTATCTTCATCGAAATCAATAATATCATCCTTTTTACCTTCTAAATTAGATTTAAGAATCATAATAGGAGTTTTTATTTCGTGTGTTAGTTTGTCTAATTCTTCTTTTTTGAGAGATTTTTTTAGTTTTAATTTTGTAGAAATGTTCTTTAAAGTATTTTGAATTTCTCTTATTTCCAAAATTTTCGATTCTTTAAAATTTATATCTTCATCATGGTCTATTTTGTTGGCAAGTTCCACAGTTTTTTTGAAATCAAAGCTAATTATTTTACTAAAAAATATACTTATTATTATTGTTAAAACAGAAACTAATGAAATTGAAATTAAAGAACCAGATATCAAAGAATCGTAAAAATAATTAATGTTCTCAGTGTTTTCTATATTCATGTTTCTTTTGATTTCTAAATATCCATAAAGACTTTCATTCTCTTCTAAATCGTATATATCAGTTTTTAAATTCGTGTTTGTATTTCTCATATTCATCATTTGGTTGTGCATATTTAACATTACATTTCCAGTTCCAAGTATATAATTTCCCTCTTCATCGTAAATAGCTATTTCTGAAATTGGGTCTTCTATAAAATTTTCTAATTGTAAAATCACCTGATTTTTTGTTATTTCATTGTTTTCTAAATAATCAGTAGTAATATTTTTTATCATTTCTATTTTGTTATTGTATTCTTCAATAACATAACTTTTGAAATAGTTGTTGACAAAACCACCAAAGATGAAACTATTAATTACTATAGAAATTAGCACTATTGCTAAAATGCTTAATAATAATATTTTTCTAAGGCTAATTTTCATCACTTCCCATTATATAACCAAACCCATATTTTGTTTTTATATATTTTGGGCTTCTGGTGTTAGTTTCAATTTTTTTTCTAATATTTTTGATATAAGAATCTATATTTCTGTCAAATCCATCATATTCAATCCCAAAAGAATTCTTTATTATTTTTTCTCTGGAGAGAGGTATGTCCACATTTTCAAAAAAGGTCCTTAAAATTTTGAATTCTTTTGAAGAGATCTCTATATTTTCTCCGCCTTTATATAATTTTTGACTAACTAAATCCAACTTCAAATCATCATAAATAAGTAATTTTTTTTGTTTGATAGGTTTATAAGCTCTTTTTATAATAGCTTCTACTCTTTTTACTAATTCCTTTGGACTAAAGGGTTTAACAATATAATCATCAGCACCTTTATTGAATCCAGTTAATCTATCTATTTCATCTTTTTTGGCTGTTACTATAACAACGGGAACATCAGAAATAGTTCTTATTTCAGAAAGAACTTCAAACCCACTTATTCCGGGCATCATTATGTCCAAAATAATCAGATGATAGTCGTTATTACTAAATTTTTCAAGAGCATCAATCCCATTAAAAGCGACGTTAGTTTCAAAATCATTCTTTTTTAAATATTTATCTATAATTTCAGAGATTTTTTTGTCATCTTCAACCAATAAAATTTTATAACTCATAAATTTTCCTCCAGTTAACCCTATGGCAGAGGGGGGTATTAATATACTAACTCTTAAATATTTTTCTAATATAAAAATCATATTAAAATTAGCAAAAAGGCACTAATATTTATAAAAGCTACCATACCCATAACTGTTGGAAGTAGATTTAAATAATTAAGAATTTTTTGTATTCTAAAAAAATAAAAAAGTTGTCTTGAAAATACTCAATTGAAAAGAGTATTGAAATGGGGGTTTTTGTTACCGAGATAACATTTGATAGCTTAAGACAAAACTGTAGTTATAATAAAAAAGAAACAGAGTACAATTTACTCTGTTTCTTCTAAATTAGTTGAACAACAAGATTTCCCTTTCTTCTTGAACAAAAATCTATATACTAAGTATCCAGCTATTCCTAATATTAAAACGCTTATAAAAATATCCATTATTTCACCTCTTTTAATTTATCCCCCTATATAGGGGTAGTTAAATTCTAACTACAAAAAATTATGAAAATATAAAAATAGTATTAACTTTGTGTATAAAAGTAAAAAATAAAAGGAGCTTATCGCTCCTTTTATGTTATGAATTCATAGCTCATGTAAGATATGTAGATTAACAATAATATCAAACCTTCACCTTTTGTCAGTTTGTGGTCTTTTCTTAAGAATAACCAAAGTAAAACTGTGGATATTAAAAGAACCAAAATTGTTATGTTGTCTCCAGGATTAAAAGGTATAGGGGTAATCGTAGTTGAAGCAGAAAGAACTAATAAAATATTAAAAATATTGGATCCCACTACATTTCCAACGGCAATATCGTTATTTCCTTTTCTCACTGCAGTTATAGAAGTGACGAGTTCTGGTAAAGATGTTCCAGTTGCCAAAATAGTTAAACCTATTATTTTTTGGGAGATTCCAAAGCTTTCAGAAATTTTTACTGCGTTGCTAACAATCCAATCTCCACCCAAATAAAGCATAAAAATACCAAGCACCACAAATATAAAATCTTTTATTTTTAAACTGTTATTTTGATCTTTGCTTTTATTGTTTTCTAAATTTTGATCTTTTGCATTTTCAAAAACGTAGTAAAAGAAAATTACAAAAAACAATAAAAGAATTAGCCCATCGCTCAAAGACAATAAGTTATTTCCTTGATTCAAGATCAAGTCGTTTACAAGGACCAATAAAACTAAAGTAACCAAAAAATTCATTGGAATTTCTTTTTTTACTGTTGATTTTTGAACTCCAATAGGAGCAATTAATGAAGTAATCCCCAGAATTATCAAAGTGTTGAATAGGTTGCTCCCCAGTACATTGGATATAGCTAAATCAGTATTACTCGTAGAACTAGAAATCAAATTTACTATTAGTTCAGGGGTAGATGTTCCAAAGGCAACTATGGTAAGGCCAACTATCAATTGAGATATTCCAAAATGACGTGCAATATTGGATGCTCCGTCAACAAGAAAATCAGATCCTTTTACCAATAAAATGAATCCTAATGCTAAAAAAATATATTCCATTTTTCACCCCAAATTTTGCATTTTAAGTTTTTAATAGCTATTATTACTGATTAGATAAAAAAATTATACTTATTTACCAAATATTAAAAAATAATTTCGTTAAATTAATATATCAAGTGATATAATAATTATGAAAGTATACAGTTTTATTTATAGCTTAATTTTTTAACCCATCCCCCCAAATTCCCCCAAGGGATTTGGACCCCCCTGTTTTCAGGGGGGATTTTTATTACACTATAATTAGATCCTTACTCAAGCTATTGAGATTTTCATAGCCATTTTTAAGTACTAATATGTCGTCTTCAATTCTAACTCCAAATTTGCCGTCCAAATATATACCTGGTTCTATAGTAACTACATTTCCGGCTTTTAAAGTGTGTTTTGATCTCGGTGAAACACTTATGTTTTCGTGAACTTCTATTCCCAAACCGTGTCCAAGACCATGACCAAAATATTCTCCATAACCAGCTTCTTTTATAATTTCTCTTGCTATTTTATCTATATCAAAACCGCTTTCTCCTGCTTTCACAGCTTTTATTGCTTCTTTGTTGGCATTCAACACAGTGCTATAAACATTTCTTACTTCGTCTGTTATCGATTTTACTCCAATTGTTCTAGTTAAATCAGCATTATAACCTTTGTACCTGGCCCCAAAATCTATTACTATCATATCTCCTTCTTCCAGCTTCTTTTCTGATGCTATGCCATGAGGAAGAGCTCCTCTAAAACCAGATCCAACTATTGTGTCGAATCCTGGTTTTTCAGCACCTCTTTTTTTCATTTCAAATTCCAATACAGCAGCGAGATATTTTTCAGTTATACCAGGTTTTACGTAATTGAGCATTTCAACAAAGGCATCTTCAGATATCTTTATGGCCTTTTTCATGGTTTCTATCTCTTCAACGGTCTTAATATTTCTCATGCTTTCAAGTTGTTCATCGATATTTACAATATTCCAATTTTTGTTTTTAAAAATTTTATCATAATCTCTATGGTAAATCTTTGAGTATTCTATTCCAATATTTTGGATTTTTAAAGAATTTAGTTCTTCTTCTATAGTTTCATAAATAGTTCTTGTCCCAGTTTTAACCAGTGTTAATTCATCTGTAAGTATTTCTTTCACTTCTTCAGTATATCTTGAATCTACCAAAATTTTTGCACAGTTTGGAGTTATTATAAGTGCTCCGTCATTTCCAGAGAATCCTGTTAAGTAGAAAATACTGGGTGTTGAGCCTTCTGTGTTGAAAAGTAACATAGCCTCTAAATCGTTATCTTTCATAAACTTTTGTATAATTCCAATTTTCAATTAAATCCCATCCTTTCTTTATAATATATTATTTTCTATTATAACATAATATAATGGATATTTTTTTATGCTAAAATGATATTGACTTATAAAAAAAGAAAAAGTATAAAATGTTATGAATAACTTGAAAAATTGCATAAAAAATATAAAGAATAATATTAAAAAAGGAGAATGTATGAAAAAGAAATTATTATGGATAATATTGTTAATATTTATAGGATTTATTGTAATATATGGGTTTTATAATAATATAAGTTTTAGATTAAATAGTAGGAAAATATATGGTGAAAAAGCGGAATTAAACATTGCATTAGGGCCAAATTTTTGGGGTGAAGTTAAAAAAGAATATGAATTTAGTTTAGATGGTGAAGCAGTAGTTGAAATATCAGTATCGAGCGGAATATTAAGTAAAGAAACAGAAGTGAAATTAATGAAAGATAATGAAGAAATGTTGTACAACGATAGATTTATAAATGAATACAAAGGAAAAATTTCATTTGAATTGACAGAAGGTGATTACAATTTAGAAGTTATATATTATAAAGGGATATTCAACCACCTTGTTTTTTCATTTGATATAAAAGGTTTAGAATTTACAGATGATTAATTGGGGGTATTAAGATGGAGTTTTTTGATTCTGAGATGTTTAAATGGGTGATTATGCCATTAATAATCTTTGGAGCAAGGATTTTAGACGTTTCGCTTGGGACAACAAGAATAATTCTTGTTTCTAAAGGTAGAAAAGGTCAAGCGGCAATATTGGGTTTTTTTGAAGTTATCATATGGCTTTTGGTTGCAGCACAGGTAATAAATAAAGTAGATAACGTTGTTTATATAATAGCCTATGCAGCAGGATTTTCCGCTGGTAGTTATATAGGGATAATGATAGAAGATAAGTTGGCTATAGGACAAATGGCCTTGAGGCTTATTATAAAAAAAGATCCAACTGATTTTATTAGTGCTTTGAGAGAAAATGGGTTTGGAGTAACTTTAGTTCCAGCTGAAGGTAAAGACGGAACTGCTTATATTGTTTACAGTATAATATCCAGAAAGAAGATAAGACTATATGAAGAATTAGCAAACAAATATGTACCAAAAGCTTTTATATCCTATGAAGATGTTAAAAACGTTAGAGAAGGTTATTTTCACAAAGAAGAGAGAAGAGTTATGATAAGATCAGTATTTCCGATAAGAAAGGCTAAATAAATTTAAAGGACAAGAATTTTATTCTTGTCCTTTTTTAGTGATAGTTCATATTAATTCAATTTCATCATTTTTGCATTTATAGCCACTATAACTGTACTAAGACTCATTAATGCAGCCCCAACAGCTGGGCTCAAAATAACTCCTACTCCATATAATACCCCCGCTGCCAATGGGATCGCTATTGCATTATATCCAGTAGCCCAGAAGAGGTTTTGAACCATCTTTTTATGGGTTAAATTTGATAAATCAAATATTTTTAAAATTGATTTTGGATCACTTTTAGATAAAATCAAATCGGCACTTTCCATTGCAACGTCGGTTCCTGCACCAATAGCTATTCCTAAATCAGCTTCTGTTAATGCTGGAGCATCGTTTATTCCATCTCCGACCATAGCTACTTTGTAATCTTTTTTCAACTCTTTGATCTTCTCTGATTTTTGATCCGGTAAAACTTCTGAAAAGTATCCATCTAAATCTAACTGATCAGCCACATTTTTAGCGACTTTTTCATTATCTCCTGTTAACATGTATGTTTTAATACCTTTGTTTTTTAAACTTAGTATAGTTTCTTTAGAGGTTTCTCTTATTTTATCTTCAAGGCCTATAACTCCTATTACATTTTCATCTTTTATTACGAATATAGAAGTCATCCCTTTTTCAAAAATATCTTTTAATTTATTATCGTCATATTTCATGTTATTATCGTCTACATATTTTTGACTTACTAATTTGTAATCTGTGTTATCTATTTTTGCTTTTGTTCCTTTACCAGGAATGGCTTTAAAATTTTTTATTTTATAAGAGTCTATATTATTTTCTTTTGCGAAATTAACCACTGCTTGTGCTATAGGATGTTCAGATTCACTTTCAATAGATGATGATATTTTAATTATTTCTTCATTAGAAAAATTTTCAAAAGGAATTATTTTGCTAACTTCAAAAACACCTTCTGTCAATGTCCCTGTTTTATCAAAAACTATTGCATTGATTTTTCTTGCTTCTTCATATTGTGTTCTTTTCCTTATTATTACACCGTTTTTTGCTGCAAGAGACGTTGAGTTTGCTATTACTAAAGGAACTGCTAATCCAAGAGCATGCGGACATGTAATGATCATGACGGTAACCATTCTCTCAAGAGAAAATACAAAATCTTTTCCAATTAAAAGCCAGGTAATTAAAGTTATGAAACCTGTCGTTAAAGCTATTATTGTAAGCCAAAAGGCGGCTTTATCTGCAAAATTTTGGGCTTTTGATTTAGAGTTTTGAGATTTTTTAACCATCTCAATAACTTGAGAGAGGTAGGTATCTTCCCCTGTTTTAGAAATTTTTACTTTTAATGAACCATCAGTATTTATTGAACCACCAATAACCTCATCATCTTTGCTTTTATAAACAGGTTTTGATTCACCAGTAATCATAGATTCGTTTATATTCGTTTCTCCTTCATAGATAATTCCATCTGAAGGTATTTTTTCTCCTGGTTTAACGAGTATTTTATCATCTTTTTTTAATTCTGTAGTTTTTACTTCTTTAGTTCCTTCTTCCGTAATTAAGTGGGCATCAGATGGAATGAGTTTCATCAGTTTTTCGAGAGCTTTTGAAGCTCCTTGCACTGATCTCATCTCTATCCAATGACCTACAAGCATTATATCTATTAGTGTTACCAATTCCCAATAAAATGTTTTTCCAGGGAGTCCAAATGACACAGCTGAACTATATACAAATGCTACCGTAATAGCCACTGCAATCAAAGTCATCATACCTGGTTTTTTATCTGACAATTCGTAGAAAGAACCTTTTAGAAAAGGCCATCCTCCATAAAAGTAAATAAAAGCAGATAATGAAAATATAACTAAATAATCAAAATTGAAGCTAATTGAGTAACCAAATAGGTCTTGAAAAAATGGAGCTAATATCACAACTGGAATTGTGATTATTGTTGAAATGAAAAATCGTATCTTAAAATCTCTAATCATCTTTTCGTGATCCATATTCATACCTCCTTAATAAATTCATCCCCATACCGGGGGTTGTTTATATGATAAAATTTATGTGTTAATTTTCAATTAAAAAATAATTAAGATAAAAATTCAAAAATTAACTAAAAAATAATGTTTTCATATTATTATATAATATATTGATTTTAAAAACAAAGGGGGTTATTTTTATGGGGGTTTTAAGTTTTTTTGTTTCTTATTTTCTTGGAGCTATTCCTTTTAGCTATTTATTGCCAAAAATGTTGAAAGATATTGATGTTAGAAACCTTGGTAGCCATAATGTAGGAACATCAAATGCAGTTTATACAAGTGGTATGAAAGTGGGATTATTGTGTTTTTTGGGGGACTTTTCTAAAGGTTATTTAGCTTATTATTTAGCTTCAAATGTTTTTGGATTAGATGGTTGGATGTTGATTTTTTCATCATTAGCTGCAGTTATAGGACATAACTGGAATATATTTTTAAAATTCAAAGGCGGGAAAGGTATGGCAACAGCTTGGGGAGTTATTTTTGCATCTAATTATATTGCCGGATTATTATTCTTATTATACGCAACAATCATAACTCTTTCAACAAAGTACATTTCTATGGGAACAATTTTTGGAATTACTTTAGTATGGGTAACTTCGTTTTTCCCAATTTTTGATTTCAACTCAATTCTTATAGTTTCTTTGATTTTGATAATTATTCCAAAACACCTTGAAAATTTCAAAAAAATAAAAAATGGTACTGAATATAAAATAAACGAAAGAATGTAAAAAATAAAAATAATTACAGACCTCAGGGTCTGTTTTTTTTTATTTTACAAATCAGTTATAATTATTAAAAGGCTGAATTAGCTTAAGGGGATATGATGAGGATAAGGTCTATATTATTTTTAATTTTAATACTTTTAACTATTATATTATTTGTAACTTCATTTAACAATAATTTAGGTGAAGAATTTTTAAAAATGGGAGCTTTTTAATAAAAAATGAGGGTGATTAGTTGTGAAAAAATTTGTGCTTATTGTAGCTTTAGTTTTAACTACTTTGAAGATTTTTTCTATAAAAATAGGAGTATATGATAACCCCCCCTATGTTAAAAATGAGAATGAAGGTATAATTGTAGAGCTGTTAGATTATATCGAAGAGAATTATAATATAGACATAGA
Source organism: Geotoga petraea (assembly GCF_900102615.1). Lineage (NCBI taxonomy): Bacteria > Thermotogati > Thermotogota > Thermotogae > Petrotogales > Petrotogaceae > Geotoga > Geotoga petraea. The sequence goes on from NZ_FMYV01000009.1 coordinate 58,820, forward strand.
AATAGTTATGGGGACTCAACCTGGATTAATAGAAAAACTAAAATCTGGAGAAATTGATGCCATTACTCCTTTGGGAGAAACCGAACAAAGAAAGAAATATGGGGTTTTTAATAACACATATTTTTTTACTGAGTGGGGAGTAGCTTATACAAAAGAGAATCTAAATATTTCAACTTTTCAAGAATTAGAGGGTAAAACAATTGCAGTTATGGATACAGATATCTATTATGAAGGTGAGTACGGATTAAAGAATATAACTGATAATTTCGGGATAGAAGTATATTTTATAGAATACGATAGTTATAGAGAGGCTTTAAACTCAGTAGAAGAGGGAGTTAATGATGTAGCAGTTGTTAACAGGCTCTACGATGTTAGTGGTTATAACAATCTAAAAAGATCCAACATACTTTTTTCTCCTTTGGTATATAAAATCCTCTTTAGAAAAGATTTACCAGAAGTTCAATCTATTGTTAATACGTTTGATAAGGCTTTAACCGATTTGCTAACACAGAACGATTCCTTTTACTATGAAATATTGGATAGATATACGGTATCTCAACAAACAGTACTACCAGACTCTTTTGTAAGGAATTTAATAATATTTTTAACAATACTGTTTTTAGTGATTTTAGGGCTATATCTTTTAATTGTATATATGAGAAAAACCATAAAGAGAAAAACAAAAGAATCTAATCAGCTAAATAAAAAGCTTTTTCAAATGATTGATTTAGTTTCGAAAATAGGTTCTGAAGAAATTGAAATTGATGAATTTTATTCAGACTTGCTTAATGGCACAATAGAAATAATTGATGAAGCAGAAAATGGCTCTATATCGTTGTTCGATCACGACAAATGGATTTATCTAACTTCATATGGGCACGACAAAGAAAAACTTATGAGCATGGAATTAAAAAAAGATTATAGGCTACCTGTAAATGGAACAGAAGTCTTTACTTTTGAAGAGGTTTTTGATATAGATCAAAAACTTATGCCAGAAGAAGTGAGAAAAAACTTTGAGAAAAATACAGTCCCCTTTAAACAAATGATGGTTTCAAGAGTAAAAATAAATGAAAATACATCGATGGATTTTTCTATAGAAATTCCAGAAGATTCGGATAAAGAGTTTAGTGATGAAAGCAAAATAATTTTCAATTCTTTGGTGTCATTATCTAAATCGTTCATGTCGAACAAAATCAATTTCGATACAGCAAGAAATGCTTATTTTAATTTTGCAAAAAAATTATCCACAGTTGCTGAAGAATTTGATGATGAAACAGGAGAACATATACATAGAGTGGGTGAACTGTCAGCTTTTATTGCTGAAAAGTTGGGTATGACACAGAGTTATATTAAAGATATAAGAGAATTTGCCCCATTACACGATATTGGGAAAATATTCATACCAAAAGAGATACTAAAAAAACCAGGGAAACTTTCTCCCAATGAGTGGAAAATAGTTAAAAAACACACATCTTTTTCTTACAAACTCTTGGGAGAAGACGAATATTTCAAAATGGCTTTGAACATATCTCTTTACCACCACGAAAAATATCGTGGGGGAGGGTATCCTTTTAATGTTGAAGGGGATAAAATACCTTTAGAAGCTCAAATAGTTAGTATTGTTGATGTTTATGATGCTTTGAGATCAAAAAGAGCGTATAAACCAAGTTTTACTCATGAGAAAGCATTGAACATAATATTAAATGGTGATAAAAGGACAAAACCAGAAGATTTCAACCCAAAAGTGTTAGAAGTGTTTAAAAATTATTCTGACGAAATAAAAGAGTTATATGATAAATTTTAATAAAAAAGGGGGATATCCCCCTTTTTTTTGATGTTATAATAGAAGAAAAAGAATATGGAGGTTTTTAAATGAAAAAAGAAGAACTTATTAAAAAAGGTGATTTTGAATATTCAAAAGGAAGAATTGAAAAAGCCATAGAATATTACGAGAAGGCTTTAAAAAAAGATCATCTCTCATTTGAAATAAACTCTAAATTGGGAACTATGAGGATGAGTATAAGAGATTATAATGGAGCGATAAAGGCTTATAGAAAAGCCATTAAATCTAATCCAGACAATTCTCAAATATATTTTTTTATGGGTAATGCTTATCAAGCGATGGGAAGGATAAGCGAGGCTATAAGAACATATGAAGATTTGTTAAAAAAATTGGATTATGATCAATATGGTTTCTGGAGTATTCTTTCTGAGTTATACAAAGAAAACGATGAAAATGGGAAAGCAAAGAAATTATATGAAAAAAAACTGAAACAAGCTCAAATATCTACAGAAGAACATCCGGAAGATCCAGAATCATATCACAAGATGGCAATTGTTAGAAGGTATGAAGGAAATCATAAAAAAGCTGTAGAAAATCTTGAAAAAGCGATTGAGTTAAACAATACAGAACCAATATATTATTCAGAAATAGTAGATTCTTTGATTAATTTATCAGATTTAGACCAAGAAAAAGCAAAAGATGACCCCTATATTCAAAAGGCTATTTCCATATTAAAAAACGCAATAGTAAATTTGGAGAATTCTAAAAAAGTTTATGAAGAGTTGTCGAATATATACTTGATGTCAAATCAAAACGAAAAAGCAGCTGAAACATTGAAAGAATTGTTGGATAAATATCCAGATCATGAAGATGTATACTATAGATATCACAATATTTTGGATAAAAATCTGGAGGACTATGATGAAATAATAAATACTTATTCAAAGTTATATGAAAAGTATCCAGAAAATCCCAAGATAATTTATTGCCTTATAAATGGTTACCTTAGAAAAGAAAATTATGATAAAGCCCAAGAAATTGCTGAAAAATCAGTAGAACAAGAAACTGCAAATCATATGGTTATATTTTCTTTGGGCTACATACATGAAGAAAAGAATAATGTTGAAAAAGCTGAAAAGTTCTATAATTTAGCCATAAAAGAAAATCCATTCTTTTTCGATGCCTACTTTAAACTCATGCTTTTCTACAACAAATTAAATGAAAAAGGCAAAATGAAAGAGATTGTTGAGAAAATGAAAAAAGTTGGACCGATGATAAAAGACCCGGTCTTAAAGAAAAGATTCGATGAAATGATTAAAAATTCTCCAGTTTAAAACCACCTTTATTAAAAGTTTTTAATATATTGTTTTTTAATATAATATTAATATTGTAAGTTTATGCTTAACTTTTGATTAAGAGTTTATTATGAAGAGTGAATCATCTCTCAATAAATACGCAGAGCCTCGATATAATCGAGGTTTTATTATTGTTTGTTTGTTATATAATTCTCAACTATGTGAATTATAAAGAATAAATGAGAATTTAATATATATTTAATAATAATCATCTATAATCAAATTAGAATAGGTTTGGTTAATGATTTTGTAAGCGTTAAAATAACCATTGTGGATTTTAAATCGCATTATTTTTATATTCTAATGGAGGTGTTTTATAGATGAATTCTTTTGAAGAGAGAGAAATTGAAGAATTGATTATAGGCTATAACAATGATATACATGACCCGAATGTTTCTTCAGCAGAGATAGTTAACAAATATTTTTTCAAGAATGTGTGTGAAAAGTCATTTAATGTCTATACAAAATGGCTTTGTAAAGATAGATTCAACAAAAATCCAAGAATTAGAAATTTAAGTGTATCCAATATTAGGAGTATAAACAAAGAAGTATTTGCACCAGATGAAATAGAAGAAGAGGTATATGCCAATTTGTCTTACGAAATAAAAAGAGACGATATGGATTGGACAGAAGTGCGCGGCAATACTATGGTTTTGAAAATAAATGGAAGATGGTATTACGCATTATTATCAGATATGAAATATGAAATTATGGCTTATCCAAGAAATTTTCAACTAAAATTTGAATATGTATGATAAAAAAGCAGCTATTCATTAAACTTTGAATAGCTGTTTTAATTTAATAACTTTATTTTATTTTACCAACAGGTGCAACATATACGGAAAATTCTTCATCACCATCTAATTCCAACAGTTTATCTAACTTTTCTTGAGAATAAGAACCAATAGCACAAGTCCCACAGCCTAAAACCTCTGCAGATAAATAAAGATTTTGGCAAACATGTCCTGCATCTAAAGCTATAACTTTGTGAGACAAGAAGGAATATCTCCATTCAGTCCTATATGGAACTACAGCCCAAACAAAAGTTACGGCTGAAGTTACTGTCATCCTTTGTTCTTGTGTAGCTTCAAACATCTCATCATCGAAATTGCCTTTTTTAACTGGGATTAACTTGTGTTTTAAAGCAGAATATCTGTATATTCCCATTTCGATATTCTCAACATTTCTAATATAAAGGTATGTTTCAAAAGGATGCCTCGCTCCCGCAGAAGGAACAGTCCTTAAAGTAGCATACCCATTTCTAATAACTCGTTCAACGCCTTGTGTTGACCATAGTAAAAAAGATAGTTCTTTTAAAGTCATAGTTTTATTTTTATAAGCTCTTCTACTTCTTCTTTTTTTGAGTAACTCTACATAATCGATTTTTTCTAAATCAAATTCTTCAACACGGATTAAATCAATTAACTCATTTTCATCTTCTATTTGTTTTTCTAATAGTGGTTGTTTAATTCCTTTTTGTTGATCTGTTTTTTCAACTGAAAATAATTCATTTCCCATAGTATCCCATGGCGACTTTAAAAAATTTCTGCCTTTCTCGATTAAATTTTTTATATCCATTGTATCCCCTCCATTTGTTAGCTAAGTTAATTATATCAAATATTTAATTTCATTTAAAATAAAAAAGCAGCCATTAAAATGGCTGCTAAATTATATTGCGGAGGTAAACCTCTTCTATGGTCCTTTATATCAAGTATGAGCTAACTATTAAATATATCTGTTCACTTCTAAATAAATATTTTTCATGTCCTCTACTCTGTTATAAGCTTCATAGAATGATTCAGCATGTCTATCTTTTTTATAATTTTCTATACCTCTAAACTTTTTAAACATATGAATCCCTCCTCGTATTAATGAAAAATCGTGAATTAAAAAATATTTTATATCCGACAAATTTCATCTAAATTATAAATCGTAGAGTAAACTCTATGTCAAGAAGCAAATCATATATTTTTATGTAAAAATTGAGTAAATACTGGAGTTAAGTTGATTAATATAGTCGGAATAAAAAAGATAAAAAATAAACCAGCAAAGCCTGCTTATTTAGATTCAGGTATTTTATAATTTTGTTTTCTGAAAATCTTCTCCAAAATTATTGCTGTTAAGATTATGAATGGTATTGAAGACAAGAGTCTAATAGCTGTGAATTTAATTCCTAATATAGTTGCTTCCATAACACTCATTGGAATCATAAAAAGTGAGGCTGCTGTTACATATGAAAAAATAGAACTGTAACTGGCTCCCTTATGGTATAAAGCATTTGCAACAGGAAAAGCCATAAATGTTCCTCCTACTGTTGTCGAAGCCAACAAAAAGGACCAAATATATTTTTTAAATCCAGATTTTTGTCCAAATCCTTTTTCAATAGTTTCTCTTTTCGCCCAGACATTGAAAAGACCTATTAAAACGAAAGCAGGAGGCAATATTAACAACATATCTTTAGCAAACAATAGAAAGTTATCCCAAGCTCTTATTCCAAAATCGAAGTCTATAATAAATGAAATAATAATGAAAAGTGCAAAACTCAAGGCTACAACTAAATTTATAAATTTTTTTCTTGTCATATTATCACCTCTCCATAAGAAATACCAGTTATAATAGCAATCATTCCAGCGACAAAAAATGCTCCAATATTCCTATAAATTGTGGCTTTCATTCCCATATACTCTTTTTCAACAGGGTAAGTAACCACACCAACAAGCATCAAAGAAGAGACAAAAGCAGCTACAACCATGTAAGGAATTCCTTTGCTAACCAATATTCCTGCTAAAGGATAAGCGATAAACCCAGGCATCATAGTGATTGAACCTATAATTAATGCTGAAATCATCCCTATAAAAATTGTATTTTGAGTTAAATAATCAATGATGAAATCTTCTGAAATCAATAAAACAAAAGCTATAATAATCAAAATCATCAAATAATTTGGCAATATTTTTAAAAATTTTTTTAAACCCATTTTCAATCCTTTAAAAGTTTTTTCTCTATCAAATATAAAAGAAAAAATTACTGCCAATCCAGCTACAATATATAACGCAACCATAAAAAATCACTCCTTATACCATACGGGGGTGGGGGATAGTTCGATAATAACTTATAATTTTGAATTAGATATAAACAACATGTAAAAATAATCTAAGGCATGAGATATAAAGTGAGAATTGGAAGAGAAGAAGGTTTACTAAACCTATCCGTTTCAAATATTTTGCAGGATAGATATGGTTTTTTATGGTTTGGAACACAGGGAGGTCTTGCAAAGTATGACGGTAAAGAGATAGAAATTTTTAGGACAGACCCTTTTTCAGAAAATGGTTTGGCACATAACTTAATTCAAACTATGTACTATGATTCTGAAAATCACGAGTTGTGGATTGGAACTTATCAAGGAGTTTCAAGATATTTTATTCATGAAGACCGATTTGTCAACTATACAGTAGAAAATACTAATTTGTCAAATTCAGTAGTTGTAGCTATTGAGAAAAAAGAAAACACTTTGTGGTTTGGTACTTTAAATGGTTTGAACAAATTAAACTTGATAAATGATGAAATAACTGCATATATGGTTCCTGGGGAAGTTGTTAGAGACTTACATTATGATTCGAAAGGTAGATTGCTTGTGGGTACTTATCAAGGCTTATACGACTTTAATGAAGAAAATGACAGTTTTGATAAAATAGAAATGGATCTTCCATCACCTTTTGTTATGGTGATTAAAGAGTTTGAAAAAAACATATTGACACTGGGTTTATGGGATGGAGGACTTTTTGAATATAATTTAGTAACAAACCAAACAAAAAATATTACTTTTGAAGATAACAGAGTTTATGCATTATATAAAACAAATGATGAAACAATATGGATAGGGACCTGGGGTGGCGGACTTTTTGCTTTAGACAAAGATGGTAAAGAATATCATTTCCCTGGTGAAAAAGAATCTGGAGACATCCCACATCCTGTTGTCTATTCATTATTTCAAGACAAAACTGGTATATTTTGGATAGGCACTAACGGTAATGGAATTGCGAAACTCAACCCAAGAAAATCGAATTATTTATTTCTTTCAAATAATCTACATGAAGATATAAAATTACCCCCAGGAAAGGTTAACTCCATTTTGAAAGACTCGAAAGGGTATTTATGGGTTGCTGTTTACAACTCTGGTATAAATAGGTACGATGAAGAAACCAACAAAATGATTCACTATACTTCTAATGGCAATAGTCAAAATTATATACCAAATAATTCCATAGTAAAAATATTTGAGACTAAAAGTGAAGAGCTTTTGTTATCTACTGGAAACGGTATATTTAAATACGATTATAAAAACAATTCTTTTGATAGGATGAATATTTTTCCTACCGGAACAATAATATATGCTATAGAGGAAGCCGATAAAGGAAATCTTTGGATAGGAACGTATTCAGAAGGCGCTTTCAAATATAATGTCAATACCGAAACACTAGTTCAATATAAATATGTAGAACATCAGGTTAGTGAATTAACAGACAACCTTGTTTTCGATATTTTAGTTGATTCAAAAGATAGGGTATGGATTGGAACAAACAATGGTTTGAACTTGTTAAAACCAGGTGCAAAAGAATTTAATTTTTTTAAAGAAGTTAAAGGTGACGAGAATCAATTAGCTGTTGATACTGTTCAAGCACTTTTTGAGGACTCAAGAGGGAATATTTGGATAGGGACTAACGGAGGCGGCGTTGCTATTTACAATGAAAATGGAACTTTCATGAACCTGTCTGAAAAAGAGGGTTTATCAAGTAATTTTATTAATGGTTTTGTAGAGGGTGAATCTGGGGATATTTGGATTAGTACAAATAATGGAATATCTATTGTAAATCCAGGAAACTTTGAAATAACAATTCTTACCCCAGGAGATGGCATTGGTGCATGGGAGTTTAGCTCTGGTAGATTCCAAGATGATGAAGGCAATTTATATTTTGGAAGCAATAAAGGAGTAACAAAAATCCCTGGGTCTTTCAAAGACAGAACCTTGCCAAAACCTGAAATTTACATAACAAATGTAGAGTTATTCCAAAAGCCAATAGAAAAAGACTATTCTTTTTTCAACGGAATGGAAAGAATTTTCTCTCATTACGAAAATTCACTATCTTTTAGATATTCAGCTTTAGATTATGATTCTCCAGAAAAAATCAAATATATGCACTATTTAAAAGGATTTGATAAAACATGGATCAACAGTGGAGAAAGAGATTATATCACTTATTCTAATTTACCATTTGGGAATTATGAATTCTTAGTTTATGCGAAAACAATGAGAGGGGTAATTTCAGATACAGTAAGCTTCAAATTTAAAATTGAAAAGCCTTGGTATAGAACGTACTTAGCTTATTTCATGTATATAATTTCTTTTTTGCTTGTGATATATGGCTTTTTCAAAGTTTGGGAAGCTCGGCTATTAAACGAGAAAAATTCTGAATTAGCGGATATGAATATTCAGCTTGAAACAGCTAATAAAAATTTAGAAGATCTTTCAATAACAGATTCATTAACGGGTGTTTATAATAGAAGGTATTTTGATAGCTTAATAGATGAATATTTGAATCTTTCTAAAAGAGGGAATGATAATATCTCTCTGATTATGATGGACTTAGATGACTTTAAAGAGATAAACGATACATATGGACATCTTGCTGGAGATTATATACTAAAAGATCTTGCAGAAGCTATAAAATCATCATTAAAAAGAAGCACTGATTACGTTTCAAGATATGGTGGAGATGAGTTTGTAATTTTACTCTATGATACCGACGAAGAAGGCACAAAGAAAATAGCAAATATGATAAAACATTCAGTTTCTAAGCTTAGAATAAGAAAAGATTTTACTAATAATAATGTAGAGATAACTGTTAGTATAGGAATATATAGTGCTGTGCCTGAAGTTGATACCAAAAAAGACGAAATAATTAAAAAAGCTGATAAGGCACTTTACTCAGCAAAAGAAAATGGTAAAAACCAAATACAGGTATATAAACAATAAAACAACCACATATGTGGTTGTTTTATTTTGGTGGTGGAGTCGATGGGACTTGAACCCACGGCCTCTACCGTGCCACGGTAGCGCTCTCCCAATTGAGCTACGACCCCAATTCTAAAATATTATATATCTATAATTTTTATTTGTCAATAGTAAAAATCACGAAGTGATTTTTGTTGGAAGAATGATGTTGAAGGTTGGAAGAAAAAAACATTGTTAAACGTCTAAAATAATACAAAAACCAACAACCTCCATCCTCCAACTAACAACAAAATAAATTGCAAAGCAATTTATTTTACAATTAATGTATAATGGTTATAGAATAAAACAAGAGGTGATTTAATGAGATACTTTGAATATTTGTTTTCAATAAATAAAAAAAATGAAGACGATTTAATAGAAGTTTTTTTCGATAACAATTTTAAAGATTATTATATCGATGAAGACATTAAAAATGGCATTACAACTTTAAAAATGTATATATCAGCAGAAGATCCAGATGAAAAATTTGTTAATATTTTAATGGAAAAGTTTAGGTTAGAGCTGCTATCAAAAGAATTGGTTATGGAAAGGGAGTGGCTTAGAACATGGCTAGACACCCTTTCACCTTTTGAACTTATAGAAGGTATTTGGATAAACCCTTTTCCGGAAGAGCCTTTTGAAAAAGAAAATGCAGAAGTGTTACACATTGTACCCGGAAGTGCTTTTGGTACAGGGCTACACCCAACAACTAAACTTGCGTCAAAAATGTTGAAGAAAATTAATTTAAAAAATAAAACTGTTTTAGATATAGGCTGTGGAACTGGAATTTTATCTATGGTGTCAAAGTTAATGGGTGCGTCAGAAGTCAAAGGATATGACTATGATAAAATTGCAGTTGAAAAAGCGAGAGATACTGTGAGAATGAATAATATGGACATTAAAATAGGAGTTTCTGATTTTTTAAACGATGTGGAAGTTTATAAACCAGATGTTTTGGTATCTAACATGGTTGCTGAATTGTTGATAGATCTTATGAATCATAAAAATTTTGATAAATTTATAACTGAAAAAACAGAAATAATTTTTTCTGGAATCATTTCCCACAAAGAAAAAATAGTCATTGAAAAAGCTAAAGAAAAAGGCCTTGAACTCAAAGATAGAATGGAGGAGGATTCATGGAAAGCTTTGAAATTTCAGAAAAAAATCTAAAAATAATTGAAAAACAAATGGGAAGAAAAATGAGCAACAAAATGGAGGTATCTTCTTTTTGTAAATATGGTTATCCAACGACAATAAAAAATTATCCTATTATGAACAGGAAACCTTTTCCAACCATGTATTGGTTAACATGTCCATATTTAAACGAAGAAATATCTCGGCTGGAATCCCAAAATTTTATAGATAAAATACAAAATAAAATAGATGAAAACGAAGAGATGTTACATGAATTGAAAAATGCACATAAAAGTGAAATAAAACATAGGTTGGACATAATAAAAGACGAAATAGAAGAACTTCCATATCCAATGCAAAAAGCTCTTAAAGAAAAAGGCATTGGCGGTATTTCTGATTTTAAATATGTAAAATGTTTACATTTACATTTTGCTTCATATATTTCTGGTAATGACAACCCAATTGGCAGAGAAGTAGATCAACTATTGGAAAAAAGGTATTGCAATAGTTGCGTATGTTGTGATTTTGAAAAATAAGGAATGATTTTAATGATTAAAAGAGATGTGATAAAAAAAGTACCAAGAAAACCTGGTGTATATATCTTTAAAAACAGCAAGGGTCAACCGATTTATGTCGGTAAGGCAAAAAATCTTAAAAGCAGACTTTCTTCATATTTTAACCCGTCAAATCAATTAAAATACGAAAAAGTTTTGAGTATAATAAAAAATGCTGAATATTTGGACTATTTACTTGCTTCGAGCGAGGATGAAGCATTCATCCTTGAAGCAAATATGATTTATACACATAAACCAAAATACAACATCCTTTTGAAAGATACAAGAGTGTATCCATATATTCTTATAACAGACGAAAAATATCCTACAATTAAATACGTGAGAACAAAAAAAGAGGCAAAGGGTAAGTATTTTGGGCCTTATCCAAATGTTAGATTTGTAAAAGATGTTATAGAAGTTCTTCAAAGGGTTTATAAAGTGAGAAGTTGTGATAGAAATATGGATAAAAAATCAAAACCTTGCTTTTTATACCATTTGGGCATGTGTTATGGACCTTGCTACAAAGATGTTGACCTTAAATTATATAGAGATTCTGTTAATGAAGTTTTGGAATTTCTCAACGGAAGAGTTGAAAAAGTCAAATCCTATCTTGAAAAAGCCATGAAAGAATATTCAGATATTTTGAATTTTGAAAAAGCTGCTCAAATGAGAGATACACACAAAAAGTTGGACAAGCTTTTTGTGAAGTTGGGAGTGGAATTCAAAACAAATAGAAACATAGACGTAATCATGTACGAAGAGCCTATATTCTTATTACTGAAAATTAGGTCGGGTTACATGGTTTCTAAGCTAACATTTACTTTGGATAGTACTTTAGAAGAGTTTCTTCACCAATTTTATGTAGTTAGAAAAAATGAAGTTCCTTCAAACATATATACTATGTATGATGAAGAAATATCGCCTCAAATACAATCATACCTTAAAAAAAATGGTATGAAATCAATGATGAAAATGAGTAGAAATTCCACAATTTTCAAATTTGGATTTAAAAATTTAGACGATGAGATTAAAAGATATACGGACCTTGGTAATACTTTGAAACAAGCAAAAGATATTTTAAATCTAAAGAAAGTTCCAAAAAAGATAGAGGGAATAGATATCTCACATCTCCAAGGTTTATACACTGTTGCATCATTGGTAAATTTTGAAGATGGAAAGCCAAACAAAGAAGGGTATCGAAGGTATAGGTTGGATGAATTCAAAGAACCAAATGATTTTGAAAGTATAAGAACTGTTGTTAGGAGAAGGTATAAAAAACACGATCTTCCAGATTTGTTGTTTATTGATGGAGGAAAAGGACAAGTTAATTCAGCTGTTCAAGCTTTAGAAGAACTCGGATATGATTTGAAAGATGTCGACGTTGTGGGTATTGCGAAAGAAGACGAAAGAGTCGTTTTCCCAGGAGAAATGCCTGATCTACATTTGAATTTGGATAATCCAGTATTAAGACTTTTAATTTTTGTAAGAGATGAAACCCACAGGTTCGCAATAGGTTTTAATAGGCAGCTTAGATCAAAAAGATATGAAAAAACAAAATTAGACGAGGTCCCAGGAATAGGGCCAAAAAGAAAAAAACAGTTGATAAATGAATATGGCAGCTTGAACAACATTTTAAAAGCTCCAACAGAGGAAATAGCTAAAGTAATAAACAGCGAAAAGGTTGCTAAGAAGATCAAACAAGTATTGGGGGAAAAATAATGAAAGATGAATTTATTTTAGATGGTGCAAGCTACTTAAAAAAATACAAAGATAAAATAGCAGATGAATTCGATCATTTTTACTCAGTTTGGGTATATGATAAGTACGAAAAATTTCCAGTTCTTTCTTATTTTACAGATCAAGAAGGAAGGGTTATAAGAGCTCTTACACCAGAAACTCCAAGCAAGGTAATGAGTAGCTTATACCCAAAACAAGTTGAATATGAAAATGAACTGAAAGAGGAGTACAAGAAAATAGCCGAAGAAAAAGGCTTTGTAGTTGAACCTATAGTGAAATCATCTATTGTGCAATCACCTTTTAAAGTATGTGCTTACAAATTATCTGGTGACGAGAGACTCATAAAAAAGCTTCTTTTCTCTGAAAAAATAAAAGGTCTAAACTACTTTTCTTTAAGTGAAAAAATAACTGATGAAATTTTTGAATTCATCTTAAACAATTACAAAAAGTATGACGAAGGTATATTTTATTTCCCTTATATGAACGAGATACACCTTTTTATGAAATTGCCAGAAGGGGTCCCAACTGAATGGAAATCTCTTTATATAGATATAGCCCGAGTGTTAAAAACAAAACTTATAGAAAAATATGATTTTGTTGAAAGTTCATATAAATTACCTGAAATGGGAATAAAAGATCATGCGTTATGTGTTTTAAAAATTCCTACAAATAAAATTTTGGATCTTGATTTTAAAAATATTTACCAACAATTTTTAAAAAAAATAGAAAAACAGATAGAGGAGATAAGATCTCTCGAAATATGAGGTGAGTTCAAATGGCTAAAATAAAAGTGGAAAACAACAATTTAGAAACTATTGAAACGAAGAGGGGTCAAGTGAGATTTAACAAAATGACCACACCTGGTTCAGTTGTTTTCGATTTATTTTTTGGTACTTTAAATATAATAATCTCTGTTATAATAATGTCTTTATCCGTGGTTGTTTACTTGTTTAAAGATGAAATACAGAGTGTAATAGGAGATCAGTTTGCATTAAACACTATGCCCCTATTTTATATAACTATTCCAATTCTTTTATTTGGTATTTTACTGCATATCTACTCCATTGAAAGAATAGCCCAAAGGTTTTACAAAATTTATGGACTTGTAATATTTGCTTTGGGGTTTATAAGCTTGGGTATAATAATATTTATGATTTTTAAATACTCTATAAACTGGCTTGGAATAAGCGTTTTTGGGAATACATCTTTAGGACATAACTATTTGTTCTATTTTCCATCTATATTGTATATTGTTTATTCTATTTTTATAATTTATTATTCCTTAATAATGATGAGAAGGTAAAAGAATGAAAATAGCTATGATATTCGGTACCAGACCTGAGGCAATTAAAATGGCACCTTTGTATAAACAAATGAAAAAAGAGAATATTGAAGTTGAAATAATATCAACAGGCCAGCATAAAGAAATGCTGAATCAAGTTTTCGAAATTTTTGATATAAAACCTGATTTTGATCTCAAAATTATGAGACATGATCAAAGTTTAGAAGAATTATCATCTGCTTTGATAAATAAAATAAGCCCAATATTAAAACAAAAAGAGTATGACTATATTTTTGTTCATGGGGATACAACGACTACTTTTATTGCCAGTCTTTGTGGTTTTTACAGTAAAATTCCAGTTTGCCATGTAGAAGCAGGATTGAGAACCAACGATATTTATTACCCATTCCCTGAAGAAATGAACAGAAAATTAGTTGGAACAATTGCAATGTATCACTTTGCTCCAACGGTTTTAGCAAAAGATAACCTCTTAAAAGAAGGCATTAAAGAAGATCAAATACTTATAACTGGAAATACCGTGGTGGACGCTTTAAATTGGATAATCAAAAATAAAAAATTAGAAATAAAAAATATACAAAAACAGTTTGGCCTGGAAGACAAAAAGTATATTCTTTTAACTCTTCACAGAAGAGAAAATCAGGGCGAAGTAATGATGAAAATATTATCTGGTATAAAAAAATATTTATCCGAAAATAAAGAATACCATTTAATATATCCAGTGCATCTAAACCCTAATGTCAGAAAAATAGTTAAAGAAGAATTGCAAAATGTTGAAAGGGTTATTCTTACAGACCCCCTTTCGTACATCGAATTTGTGTCTTTGATGGAAGGTAGTCATTATATAATGACAGATTCTGGTGGACTACAAGAAGAAGCGCCACATATAGGCAAGCCAGTCTTGGTTTTAAGAAATGAAACAGAAAGACCAGAAGCTATAAGATCAGGAGTTGCTGAATTAGTTGGGACAGATCCAGATAAAATATATAAATCTATGAAAACTCTCAATACAGCTAAATACGACGACATGTCAGAATCAAAAAATCCTTTTGGTGATGGCAATGCTTCAAAACGAATAACAAATTTTATTAAAAATAAAAAGGTTAACAACTTCCTCGTTTAATAACCCCTTACTTAATATGGCATTAAAATTAAAAATAATTATCTGATATAATCGAAAAAAGAAGACTTATGGGGGAAAGATATGAATAAAGAAGATAAATATCTAAATATTATAGGGCTACTCATAAGATTAAGTTTGTTTTTTGCCTTATTTTTCAGTGTTTATATTGAATATCAATTTTTTCAAAGTGAATTAATAAAAAATTTTATATTATTAAGCATCCTTTTTATAAACGATTTGGTAAGATATATAAAATTCAAAAATAATAGAATATACAACATGGTTTCTTTGCTTGTTTCTATAGCACTTAGTTATTATTTGATAGTTTATGTAAATTACGAGCTTTTCGTCTACATATTTTTAACTCTTTATGAAATAACAACTTTTTTAAAGAAAAAAACCTTTTTATTCTATTTCTTTTTGCATTTATCGGCATACATACTCATTTGGTTTAACGTTTATTATGTACCAGTTTCTTCGGAAAATTCAAACGAAAAATTAGCAATAGATTTGTTGACCAACGTTTTTATTTATTTGGTAGTGTTTTTTGTGATCTATTTAATCAAGAGAATTAATTACGAAAGAAACCAAGTCCTTGAACTTAACCAAAAACTCATAAAAACTAATTCGAAATTATCAAAATCTTTGGTAGAAATAGAAAAATTGACAATAACAAAAGAAAGAAACAGAGTTGCCCAAGAAATACACGACTCTCTGGGGCATTCAATAACTGGTTTAATAATGCATTTAGATTATTTGGAAAAAATAAATCAAAAAAAGCCAGAAGAAAATGAAAAAGTTATAAAAAAGTGTCAAGATTTATCTCGAAATGCAATGCAAGATTTGAGAAAAGCTGTTTTTGCGTTAAAAGAAAATGATGAAATGAATTCTTTGCATGAATCTGTAAAAGAGCTGATAAAAAATTTGGAAAATGAATCGATAAATATAATCTATAATAAGAAGGGTATGATTGAAAAAATACCCCCTGAACTTAAATTTATTACATACAGAATAATTCAAGAGTTGATAACAAATAGCATTAAACATGGAAAAGCAAGTGAAATTCGCCTTGAGCTGATAAACGATAAAAACTCGCAAAACTTTTACATTCTTGAGTCAGACAATGGAGTAGGATCAGACGAGATAATAGTTGGAAATGGTTTAAAAGGTATAGAAGATAGAATAAGAACTTTTAATGGAGATCTAACTATAAAAACAAAAAAGAATAAGGGTTTTAACATAAAGATATCGGTACCAATCGGAGGAATTGAAAATGATAAAAGTTATGTTGGTGGATGATCAAGATCTCATTAGAGAAGGAATAAAAATGATCTTGAGTTTGTGTGAAGAAATAGAAGTTGTGGATGAAGCCGCTAATGGCAAAGAAGCTTTTGAAAAAGTGAAAAAGAATAAAGATATTGACGTGATACTGATGGATATAAAAATGCCAGAAATGAACGGGGTTGAAGCTACAAAAAAAATAAAAGAATTGGAAAATTCTCCAAAAGTTGTGATATTGACAACCTTCAAAGATGATGAATATCTTTTTGAAGCTCTTAAAAATGGTGCAGATGGTTATATTTTAAAGGATGTTAAATCAGATGAAATAGTAGAAGCAATAAAAACAGTATATTCTGGAAACATGTTATTACGTTCAGAAATGGCAGAAAAAATTCTTAAATTCATAAACGGAATAAACAAAGAAGAAAAGAAAAAAGAAGTTTCAATATCTGGGCCATACGAATCATTAACACAAAGAGAAGTTGAAATAGCCGTTTTAATATCAGAGGGAAAATCAAACAAAGAAATAAGCGAAACTTTGTATATAACAGAAGGCACAGTAAAAAATCATTTAACAAGAATATTAGCTAAATTACAACTTAGAGACAGAACACAATTGGCTTTGTATGTTAACAAGCACACTAATTAATAGGTGGTTCTTAAATGAAAAAAACATTAATTGTATTTTTTATAATTCTATCTATATTAACATTGTCTGAAGACTTTAGATTTTATAGAGAATACGAATTAAACAATTCAACAGATAAGAATATAAAAGTAGAAATGCTCGTTTCAAATATAATATTTGATTATTCAGCTAAAAACGAGATACAGATAAGATATAAAAATACATTAAATGAATTTCCAAATATAAACATGAATAAATATGTCAATAATACAAATATATCAGAAGATTTTATTGATTCATATAAAACTTTTTCGCTATTCAAAAGGTTGGCTTTAGGGAAAGACACCTTTGTAAAAAATTGGAATGGAGAAGGTGAATATAAATTTCTTATTGGTTATCCATTAGAAGAAGCAATATTGATAAATAATAAAGGATATATTGATTTAAAAAATATAAATATTAGAAAAAATCTAAGAGTGATAAATTTTATTGGTAACAGTTATTTAAAAAATATTACATCAAAAAACCTGCAAATAGAAAACAAAATGGGAAAGATAGATATAACAAATATATTTGTTGAAAATAAAACCTCTATTGTAAATGAAACTGGGAATATATCTATATCCAATCATGGAAATTTGATAAATGATCTCGAAATAAATTCCGAATATTCTTTGATAAGTCTTCAAGGAATAGATGCAAGGAAAATTGAGGTAAGTAATAAAAAAGGAAGAATAGATATGATAATAAAAAATGTTGAAAATCTCAATATTGATATGGAAAAGGGAAACATATTTCTTAAATTATATGGAGATGATTTCAACTTAGATATTGAAACAAAAAATGGTGACATAAGAGTCTTCGGAGAAGAAAAAGATGATAAATATAAAAGTTCAAATCAAAATAATACAAACAACATAAAAGTTCGATTAGATACAGGAAATATTTATATAGACGATATATCCTATATTAATTAATTACTATCGTAATTATAATACATGACAAAAGTCATTAAAAATCCAGAAGAGTTTTGTATATTATATAAATATACCTCAACCCTCTGAGATATATTCCCTAAATTAAGATGACTTATAAAACAAGAGCGGACATAGTCTGCTCTTGTTTTGATTTTATAGTAGAAAAATTCGATAATTTTCTCGTAATTTTAGTTTTTATTATGTTTTTTCGAAAAAATAACAACAAAAATAACTAATAAATTTCAAACAAAAATCGATTAACAATAAGTTGTAATTTTATTTACCGTACGTTCATTGACTTTGAACCCCCAAAGTGGTACAATATAACTCGGCTTTCGAGAGAAAGAAGAAGAAAGAGGAAAGCTCTTTGACAAGTGGATAGAGGCCAAGCCAAGGAAGAAAAGGAACAAGGAAGAAGACAGTGAAAGACTGAGAAGACAGGAAAAGGACTGGAAGAAGGGTTTGATCCTGGCTCAGGGTGAACGCTGGCGGCGCGCCTAACACATGCAAGTCGAACGGAGAAAGGGGAGCTTGCTCCTTGAGTATCAGTGGCGAACGGGTGAGTAATACGTAGGGACCTACCTCACGGACAGGGATAGCTACTGGAAACGGTAGGTAAGACCGGATAATATCGAGAGATAAAAGCAGAGAAGCGCCGGGAGAGGGGCCTACGACCCATCAGGTAGTTGGTAGGGTAAAAGCCTACCAAGCCGACGACGGGTAGCCGATGTGAGAGCATGATCGGCCACAAGGGAACTGAGA
>NZ_FMYV01000010.1 GCF_900102615.1 Geotoga petraea
CATTTCTCCGAGAGTTCCTTTCACTTTTTTACTTGTATATCCATTTCGGTAGTTATCTTTTTCTTCTGTTCTATCGTATTTTTCGTATCCTAGTTCTTCATCTAATTCAGCTTCTAACATTTCTTCTAATATCGTTCCTGATATCTCTTTTAGAAATCTGGTTACATCTGGTATTGTTTTTAATCCTTCTTTTTTGATCAATTCTTTGAAAAATGCTCTTTTTTCTCTTCTTTTCCTTGTTTCTTCTTTCATTTTAAAAAACACCTCCTTTGGTTTTATTTTACTACCAAATTCGGTGTTTTTTTATTTTACACAAAATTTCTTATACTCTCGTTGGAAATAACCCGAGACATTAAAAAAAGAAGAGCTTTAGCTCTTCTTTTTTTTATATTTCTTCAAGACTTTTATCATAATCTTCTACTACCCTATCTTTCCAATTACCAAATTTTATGAACAAGAATGATAAGAGCATCGCTGAAATATTACTAATAATCATAGCATAAAATACGCCTCTGAATCCCCAAGTCTCTGACATAATCAATATCAAAGGAACTCTTATTCCCCAAAGCCTAACCATATCTACGATAGTTGATTGTATAGTATGACCTGTGCCTCTCAATGTACCCATAAATATATCCATCAAAGAAAAAAACGGTAGTGAAAACGAAACCAATTTAAAGAATGTGACTCCAACCTCTATTACTTCTGGATCATTTATAAAGAATTGAGTTATGTATTGCCCATAGAAAAATAGCAATACTGAAATGCCCAAAATTGTGCTAAAAGTTATTATTCCTGCTTTTCTAACTGTTTCTACAGCTTTCTCTTTGTGATCAGCACCAACGAACTGTGCCACCATCGCACCAGTTGCCAAAGACATACCCGTAGCAAACATAACAACCATTGAGTTTATTCTATTTCCAACTCCATAACCACTAATTACAACTGGCCCAAATTGAGAAATAACACTTGTGATAATGGTAAAGCCAAAAGCCGTAACAGCTTGCCCTAAAGAAGCAGGAAGTCCAATAGATAATACTTTTTTTATAAATCTGAAATCTGGTTTAAAATCTTTCAAATGAACTTTGAACCCCAACTTTCCAGAAAATAAAATATAAGCAAAAACACCCGCAAAAGTTCCTCTTGAGATAATTGTAGCTGCCGCAGCACCAATTACCCCCCAATCTATAACAAATATAAAAATAGGGTCTAAAATAATGTTGGTAACAACGGCAAAAAACATCAATTGAAGAGCTATTACAGAATTTCCCCATCCTCTAAATATACCTGCTATTAGTTCCATAGAAAATAAAAACGGCAAACCGAGGAGGATAACTCTTAAGTAAAATACCGCCAATTCATGTATATCTGGTTCTACTTGCATTATTGAAACCATAGAATCAGATAATATCAAACCAACAACCATTATAATTGCAGAAATAAAAAACACAGTTATAATAGTTTGAGCTGCTGATTTTTCGGCATTATGTTTTTCTCCCATGCCAGTATATTGTGCAACCATAGATGAACCAGCATGCGAAAAGCCTGAAGCAAGAGAAATGAAGACAAAAACTATTGGAAAAACTATAGTGGGAACCGAAAATTCCTTTGGCCCTAATTTTCCCAAAAAATATGCATCGGTTATGTTGTATATAGTTTGTAGCAAATTTGTTAATATAATCGGCCAAGCTAACATGAATAGTCCCTTTGTAATAGGGACTTCGAAAACATTGACTTTCTCAGAAATTCTTCTTTCTTTAGGCATTTAATCACCTCTTTTTTGATTAGTTTCCCTAACTATTATAACATAAGATTTTATTTTGTAAATATGGCTAATTAAAATTTAATTACTTTTAATACCTAACTAAATTTGTTATAATTAAAATGATAATCAATTGGAGGTGTTTTATGAAATTACTATTTGATCACATGAAAACAGAATACTGGGATAAAAAATTGAAAGAAATAAAAGATGAAAACGAGGATTTAGAAATACTATTTTTTGATAGTGATGAAGATAAAAGAAAAAAACTAAAAGAAGCAGATGGTTTAATTGGAGGATTCTTAACAGAAGAAGAAATAGACATAGCAAAAAATTTAAAAATCATCTTCGTACCTTTCTCTGGGGTAAACACTCTACCTTCTGAAAAGCTTTTGGAAAGAGATATTATAGTTGCAAATTCAAAAGGGAATGGAAAAGTTGTAGCAGAAAGAGCCGTTAGTCTGACCATGTCATTACTTGGAAAAATCCCACATTTTCACAATGATATGAAAAAAGGAGTTTGGCACGGTTTTTCTGTTGGGGAGAAACCTCATCAATCTTGGGAAAGTATTATAGACAAGAAAGTGACAATACTTGGAACAGGCAGTATTGGAAAAAGTCTTGCTAAATACCTAAAAGCTTTTGATTGTGAAATAACAGGTTATAAAAATAGTTATAATGGCGAAAAAATTGAAAATTTTGATATTTTAACAACGGATTTTGAAAAAGCAATTGAAAAAGCTGAAATTGTATATATAGCCTTACCTTTAACAAATAATACAAGAGACACAATTAATAAAGACAATATTAATTTATTTAAAAACAAATATATAGTAAATGTTGGCAGGGGACCAATTGTTAATGAAGAAGCTTTGTTCATAGGCATAAGAGATAATATATTAAAAGGTGCTGCAATAGATGTTTGGTACGATTATCCAACTAAAGATGCAATGTACAAATTACCTTCCAAATATCCTATACATCTTTATGAAAATGTTATCCTTTCCCCACACGTTGCTGGATTTAACGAAAAAGCGATTCAATACAGTGTTGATTGGTGCATTGATAATGTTAGAAATTATATTCAAAATGGAGAACCAAAAAACAGGGTAAATATGAAATTGAAATATTAAAAAAGAAATCGCAGATTTCTGTTGTTAGATACTGGTTGTTAGTTGTTGGTAAAAACAAAGGCCTTTTAGTTGAAATTCTAATATAGTAAATTAACAATGTAGAAAAAAAGGAAAGCTTTCGCTTTCCTTTTTATAATATCGCAAATATCAAAGCTGCAATTAAAATCAAAAGTTTTAAAATTTCTTTTATATGAAAATATATAGTCTTTCCATCATTTTTGTTTATTTCAAAAGTTGTAATTTCCTCTTGAAAAGGAGCTATTGCTTTTACAACTCTACCGTACTTATCAACATGCCCCGTAAAGCCAGTATTAGATACCTGTACAAAATCTCTTCTGTTTTCAACTGCTCTAAAAATACCTTGGGTAAAATGCTGAGTTAATCCAGTTTTTGTCCCAAACCATCCATCATTAGTAATCGAAATCAACGCTTCAGCACCATTTTTTACCTGACTATTTGATATTTCTGAAAAATATGTTTCAAAACATATTTGAACTCCCAATTTATCTCCATTAACGTCAAAAACTCCTGGTTCGCTTCCTCTTTCATAAAATCTCAGAAGTTTAAAAGAAGCAAAATTATCAAATATAAACTCATAAGGCAAAAATTCTGCAAAAGGGGTTAAACCTATTTTGTTATAGCTGTCCACCAAATTAGCTTGTTCATCAAAATACCATGCAGTATTGTAATATTCTCCAGCTTCGCTTTTTGGAAACCCAAGTATTACATCCTTACCAATATCTTTTACATTTATTTTAAAGGCATCATATACTTCATTTTTTGTTATATCTTCCATAAAAGTAGATTCAGAAAATATCACAAGATCCGAATTTGTTTTTTCTGCTTGCCTTAATTTATCGGAAAAATCAACATAACTCTTCCATGAATTTATGTTGTATTTAATTTCCTGACTTTCATTTGTTTGTACAGCGGTTATTTTTAAGGGGTCTTTTTCTATATTCTCTATTGGAATAAATCTTTCTATGCTAAAATTCAAAATAAACAAAACTGATAAAACTATTGGCAGTTTATAAAACCAGTATTTTGATTTGTCAAATGCCAAAAAACTGTTTACAAAAACAATTAAAAAAGTTAAACCTAAATATCCAAATATGCTTGCAAGCTGAATCAAACCAACATGATCCCAAATAGCATAACCAAGCGATCCTCCAGAAAAAGCAAGATCACCAAAATCTTTTAATATTTCAGCAGAAGTATAGGCAAACGAATAAAATAACACCTTGTTCCAGAAACTCGTTTCCCTAAATTTTCTGTTAAAAATCTCGGTTAACAACCATATCAACAAATAAGGTAAACTAAGTAACAAAATTTCACCTATAAACCCTAAAACACCCATAAAACTTGAATAAGAGCCCAATATATCTGGGATATTTTTGGAAAGCACAGGCAATTGCCACCACAATGTTGTAAAAAGCATACTGAAGGCAAATATAAAGGTGTGCAAAAACCTATCCAAAGTTCTCTTGGAATTGTCCAAATTTTTCAAAAAGAAAATCAATGACCCCCATATCAAAAAAGAGAATAAATTACCTGGCATGGCCAAACCGGTTAACACACCAGACAATAAAGTTAATAAATAAATCAAAGTACGTCCCCCTTAGTCTTCTACACGCATTGATTCTGCTGCCTGAATTTTTGTTGTATTATACAAAGGAATGATTATTGAGGCAATTGAAACTGCATACAAACCTATAGCTATATAAATCAAATTCATCCAAGGTATTATAAAAGGCATAGCCTCACCTATAAACACTGTATATATATTGTACGAACCTATTATTCCAGATAAAAGTCCGGATAATATCGCCAAGAAAATCATTATTGAATATTCAATAAAGAAGCTTTCAAAAACCATTTTATTATTAAAACCAATAGCCTTCAACATCCCTATTGCACTGGTTCTTAAATCTATAGATTTTATAAATGTTATAGCAAGGCCAACAACTCCAACAATTAAACCAAAATACAAGAAAGAATTTATTATAGAAAAAACTCCTTCAGTAGCATTGAGCCCAAAGTTAACAAGATCATCAACTAATACAAAAAAGTATTTGTTTTGTTTAAAAACATTTTCCAATTCTTTTCTAACATAATTTTCTTGCAACGTGAATATTTGACCGTTAAAAGATCCTTGTATAAATTGACTATATCCTTCAAAATTATCTGAAACTATTGGCCCCATTGTTATGGTGTTTATTACCTCTGGAATAATTGCTGCAACAGTGAAAGGTATTTTCATTTCAACGTTTTCTGATAATTCTGGCCTTTCTGTCATACTAAAAGTAGCATTTAATTTGCCTATTTCTATTTCTTGCCCTACTTTTACTTTTTCTTTCAATGAATTGTTTATCGATTCGGGAAAGGCTATATAGTTTGGATTGTTTTTAATCTCTTGCCAAACTTCCCGATCTGACATGTTTTTCATATAATCCATTTTTTCTTTCACTTTTATGTTGTTAACATCAAAGAACTCGTCAGAACCTATCATCAAAGGAAAATATTCATTATCTGCATTGACCAATGTCGAAGGAACATAATAAAAATTAGCAGCTTCCTCAACGTATTTTATTTCTTTTATTTGAGACTTATCAGATTTTGTGGATAATAAAGGAACGGGAATATTAATTACTGCTCCATCAAATCCAGCAAAAAGCTCGTCTCTTGATCTATTCATCTGTGTTCTTTGAATATTCGGGATTATTGTGGAAATAACTATTAAAAACAGAACTATTGAATATAAAATTATTATTAAGGATACATCGCCCTTCTTTTTTGATGGATAAGATGTGGATATATTTACTATCGCTTTATTTATCTTGAAAATATTTAGAAGTTTTTTTATTCCAAGTATTATGAAATCAAAATCGTACAAAAATATCACAACACTGGATATTATCATAACAAAACTTTTCGCTCCTATGAATATATAATCTTCAGATGGAATCAAAATTGTAGATAAAAAAACTGCAAAATAAGCTATGTTAATAAAAATCTTTTTGTCCATCAATTTTTTAAAGATCAAAGGAAGTAAAAGAGCGAATGTGCTAATCAAAAAATATATAACTGAATAATTGAAATTCAAAAGCCAGGAAACCAATAAAGAAATAATCAAATATCCTGCCAGATATGTCTTTGTTCTTGATTTTGATTCTTGTTTTATACCTTTTATTGCATTTACAATATTCATATTTGAAACATTATAAGAGTAAAAATATATAAATATTGTCGGTATTAAAAAGCCGGCTATTCCAGATATTATGAAAGACTCTGGCCTCACAAAAAATTCGTTAATCTGAGGAAAATAAGAGAACAATTCAAAATTAGATAGTGATTCACTAAAACCACTTATCTGTTCAAAGGTAAATCTGGATAACAGATAACCAGATATCAACCCCAATGGAACTGAGAAAAGATTATAAAAAACTCCCTCAAAAAAGATCATTCTTCTTATCTTATCTTTTTTAAAACCAATAGCCCTCAACACACCCATTTCTTTTTTTCTTTGGTTCATTAGCATGGAATAAATACTTATCATGAGAATTCCACCTGCTAAAAAAGAAAATGATGATAGGGCCAAAAATATAGCAGAAATTTCTCCAGAAGATAGCATCTCTCTCTGCCTTTTTTTTGGAAAAACTACACTTAATCCATCTATAGATTCTTCTAAGCTTTCTATCTCGGCAAAAATTTGCTCTTGATTTTCAAAATCATCTAAATTTATCAAATATTGATTTGGCTTTGAACCAGTAGCCCTTAAAAGATTGGCAGCCTTTCTTTCGTTTAAAATGACTGCACCTCGCTGTGATTCTGAATTTCTACCTCTATAGTTCAACAGTCCTTTTGAATTGATTATATCCCTTATCTCGTATTTGTTGGGGAACAATATCGTGGCAACATTTGCTGAATCAAGAATTTGTATAACGTCACCAACTTTAACCTCTAAATTATCCGCCAAATCTTGTGTGATGATTGCCTGATTTGGGCCAAGAGGTTCTGAATATATTTCGTTGTAAAATTCACTATTTTTATATTTTTCGAAAGGGAACCCAAACACTGCTACATTTGTAATATCAGAAAAATTAAGTTGTTGAATTTGTCCTTCTTTTAAAACAGGGTACATCTTATAATAAACAGGCAAGATATTTTCATCATCGACATCTTGCTTTATTTTAGATAAAGCCTCATCTACCTTATCTTGCTCTATCCCATCTACATTTACAACGGCATCTATTTTATAATAAAATTTTTCTATATTTGTGTTGACAAAGTTGTTGTATGTGTCGTTGATACCCATTGCTCCAATTATAAAAGACGTACCAATCATAGTTCCAAGTAAAATAAGAAATGTTTGTGTTTTTTTTCTAAAAATATTTTTAAAGGATATTTTGGTAATGAGCCTGTCTTTCAACAAGAAGAGGAATATCAACAAAACTAAGAATATAAATATATAAGCAACCATTATTGTTTCCTCAACTTTCCGCTTTCCATTAGATATATGGAATTAGAGAACTTAGTCACTTTTGGGTCATGTGTAACTATGATAAAAGACGTTCCCTTTGTTTCATTCAAATTTTTTATCAATTCCAAGATCTCATTACCTGTTTTTTTATCCAAAGCACCTGTTGGCTCATCGGCCCATACTATTTTAGGCTCGTTAATCAGTGCTCTTGCAATGGATACCCTTTGGGCTTCTCCACCACTTAAAGTCGATACATCAACATTCATTTTATCCTCGAGTCCAACTTTGATCAACAATTCTTTAGCTTTTTCTTCGGCCAATTTCTCTTTTTGTTCGTTTATAAGCATTGGTAATTTCACGTTCTCAATTACATTTAACACAGGTATAAGGTTGAAAAATTGGAAAATAAAACCCATATTTTTAGCCCTAAACTCAGTTACTTCATTATCTGATTTGTTGGTAATCTCGTAATCATCTATAAATATTTTCCCATGTGTGGGCCTATCAATACCCGATAAACAGTTTAAAAATGTTGACTTTCCAGAACCAGAAGGGCCAAGTATTGAAATAATTTCACCTTCATTCATTTCTACATTAACATTGTCTAAAGCTCTGACTTCTTTCGCCCTTTCTGTGTATATTTTAGATAAATCTTCAACTTTAATCATATCAATTCACCTCTACTTATATATTGTCTATATACTTTATTACCCCGTTGACACATGCGCCTATCATGCTTGCTGGCACGTAATTAAACTCCGTAACCCTTATATCTACATTATCGTTATTTACATAAGTATATTTCTGAATTCTTTTTTTTAATTCCCTAAATGTAACTGCTGGATAGTTTATTATTTTCCCACCTATTATAACCTTTTCAAGGTTAAGTAGGTTTATAGCATAAGAAATGTTTAACGCAATTGTATCTATTGTTTTTTCATAGTTTCTTTCAAAATCTATAAAGTGTTCGAATTTTACCTTTTCTCCAAAAATGTAATTGTGACCGATTTCCCCTGCAGAAAACGAAAAGCCCCTGTATATCTCGTCATTCAAAAGCAGACCTGAACCAATCCCTTCTTTAATCAAAATAAATATAGCGTTTTTTTTATCTTTCATATCCTCTGATCTTATTTTTTCGGCTAAAATGGATAAGTTCGAGTCATTATCCAATATGATGTCATCATTCTTAATAAGAGAATTGTAGCTAAAATCTTTCCATTTTAAATTTGGAGTGTCTTTTATTCTTTTGCTTCCTATGTCCACAATTCCTGGTATAGAATACGAAATATAAAAAAAGTCTTTATTCAACGATGAAATATAGCTTTTTACTATACTGTTTAATTCGTCAAAAGAATCAGGAGTTGGAATGGTTTTTAACAGATCAACTGTTCCATCAAAATAACCTTCTCCAAACATAGTGGTGTTTACGTCAATATCTACGACAAAAATTCTTAGCTTATTTTTGTTCACCATGAGCATTTCACTTTTTCTTCCATATTTGGACTCATTTATCTTGTTTGATTTAAGAATGAAATCATTAGCCATTAAATAATTTATAACACGCGTAATTGAAGAATTGCTTAAATTAGTATATTCAGATATCTCCTTTCTGGTAGTCTTATTGTTCAAAAAGATAAATTTTAGAGATTTTTTTATATTTTCTATTTTTGTATTTCTAACCTTATCCATTTATACATAGCCCCTTATTCAATAATGTCTTACAAAACTATTTTACCATAAGTTATTTACCCAATTTTTTTAGCCTATCTGGATTCATGTGGTTTAAACAACATCCAGTCTCAAAAAGCCTTATTTCTGAGCCTAATTTTTCTTCATATTCAACTATTTCATCGTGTTTTGAACATTTGTTGTCTTCTGTAAGATATTCACATCGATTCTTCTCATAATTCCATTGACCATAATAACAGGGGTTTTGCTTACAACAATATCCACATTGTAAACATTCAGGGCAAATTTCTTCTTCATTCATTTTTTTCATCAATTCGTCAATATCTTCTATGTTATCTAAATCTTCAAAATACATTTTTTTCACCTCGTAATTATATTAATAAAATTGTATCACTTTTAAATTATAATATTATTTATATTAAAAATAAATTAATATCTATGTATCAATTAATTAAGAAATAAAAATTTTTAGTATGTTAGAATCAAAGTGTAATGAAAAAATTTAATAAGTAACCCTTTCCTATATAACTTCGGAAATATGGTCCGAGAGTCTCTACCAAACAACCGTAAATTGTTTGACTATAGGAAGGGGGTGCGGGTTATTAAAGCAGTCTAAACGACTGTTATAATTTGATTTTTTACAATGGCTATGTAAATAATGATTATAATTACCCCACCTCTCTTCCTATCGAGAGGTGGGGTTAATTCTATTTTTAGGAGGTTTTTACATGGCCAAAGTACTTGTTGTTGCTGGTAGTAAATCCGACGAAACTTTTGTAAAACAAGCACTGGATCTTTTCGATGAATGGAATATCGATTATAACTTTGAAGTTATGAGTGCACACAGAGACCTTGAAAAATTAACAGTTTACATCAAAAATTTAGATGATGATTACAAAGTAATAATAGCTGTTGCGGGTTTGGCCGCCGCCTTACCTGGAGTTATCGCTTCTCTTTCTTCTCTCCCGGTTATTGGTGTCCCAAACGATGTCGGCCCTTTAAAAGGCGTAGATGCACTTCTTTCAATGGTTCAAATGCCCAAAGGAGTCCCCGTTGCTACTATGGGAATTGGAAACCACGGAATGAAAAACGCTGCATACTTCACAAAGAGACTTTTGAAGGAGGGGAAATAATGAATTTATCAGATTTAAAATTCATGTACGAAGGAAAAGCTAAAAAATTATACGAATATGATGAAGATAAAACGCTAATATACTACAAAGACGACGTAACTGCTAATAATGGAGAAATGAAAGACAACATGAAGGGAAAAGGTAATATAAACAAGAAATTTTCAGTTTACTTTTTTAAAATGCTCGAAGAAAAAGGCATAGAAACTCATTTTGTTGAGGATGTTGATGAAAATTCATTTATAGCAGAAAAAGTAGACATAATTCCTTTAGAAGTTATAGTTAGAAACTATGCCGCAGGGAGCTTTTGTAGAAGATACGGTGTTGAAAAAGGTATGAAACTTGAATTTCCTTTAGTTGAATTTTCTTTAAAAGATGACACTCTTGGCGATCCAATGATTTCAAAAGATGCAGCTTTGGCAATAAAGCTAACTGATGAAAAAACCATTAATTATCTTAAAGATCAAGCCCTCAAAATTAACAAAATTTTGAATAATTATTTTTTAGAAAAAAACATAATTTTAGTCGACTATAAATTGGAATTTGGTATTAAGAATGGAAAAATAATTCTCGCTGATGAAATATCCCCGGACACATGTAGATTTTGGGATTCTAAAACAAAAGAATCTTTAGATAAAGATGTATATAGAGAATCAAAAGGCAACTTGGTAGACACTTACAGCTCTCTAACAAGGAGGCTGGGTCTATGAATAAATTCGACTTTGAGGTGAAAATATCTTTAAAAAAAGGTATTTTGGATACACAAGGGATGGCTACAGAAAAAGTTTTAAAAAGAATGGGGTATAACATAAATTCGATAAATTTTGGAAAAGATATAAAATTTAGTCTTGAATCAAAAGATGAAAATAGTGCAAGAAAAATTGCTGAACAAATAGCACACGGGGTTCTTACAAACCCTGTGTTAGAAACTTACGAGTTAAATATAATCAAACCAGAAGGTGAAAATTAATGCCTAAAATAAAAGCTGGTGTAATTGTTTTCCCAGGGTCTAATTGCGATAGAGACGCGGGATTTGCACTTGAAAAAATAGGTTTTGATTACGATTATATTTGGCATGATTTTGAAAAGGTTTTAGATTATGATTTTTTATTTTTGCCTGGTGGGTTTTCTTATGGAGATTATTTAAGAGCTGGGGCATTGGCAAAGTTTTCTCCAGTTATGAAAAATGTTGAAAAATTCATTGAAAACGAAAGAGGTCTTGTGCTTGGTGTTTGTAATGGATTTCAGATACTTACAGAATCAGGAATATTAAAAGGTGCTCTTTCGCAAAATGAAAAGATGAAATTCATTTGTGATGATGTTGATGTTGAAATAAAAAATAGAAAATCTCCATTCACAAAGTATATAGAAAAAGAAACTTTGGAAATACCAATTGCCCATATGGACGGAAATTTCAAAATAGAAGAAAAAGATTACAAAGAACTTAAAAATAATGATCAAATTGTATTTGAATACAAAGATAATCCAAACGGTTCATATAAAAATATTGCTGGAATAATGAACGA
Source organism: Geotoga petraea (assembly GCF_900102615.1). Taxonomy (NCBI): domain Bacteria; kingdom Thermotogati; phylum Thermotogota; class Thermotogae; order Petrotogales; family Petrotogaceae; genus Geotoga; species Geotoga petraea. The sequence continues at coordinate 11,721 of NZ_FMYV01000010.1, forward strand.
TAAGAAAAATGTCCTCGGTATGATGCCTCATCCAGAGAGAAATGCTGTCAAACTTCTGGGAAATGGAGATGGAGCTTCTATCTTACTTTCTATTAGGAGGTTTTTAGAAAATGAATAAGACAATAGGCACAACAGAACTGGCTATTGCATTAGGATTATCCGAAGAAGAATTCAATTTGATCAAAGATAAATTAGGCAGAGAACCAAATGAGTTCGAAACATATCTTTTTTCAGCACAATGGTCTGAACACTGTGGTTATAAACATTCAAAGAGTTTACTAAAAAAATTACCAGTTAATATAGAAGATGAAAACGCTGGATATATAAAAATCGATGAAAACGCAATCGTTTTTAAAGTCGAAAGCCATAATCACCCAAGTGCAGTAGAACCTTATCAAGGGGCTGCAACGGGGATTGGTGGTATAGTTAGAGATGTTCTGGCTATGGGGGCAAGGCCTATAGCTCTTTTAGATTCTTTGAGATTTGGTGATCTCAAAGACCCAATATCTAAAAATATTTTCGAAGGTGTTGTCCACGGGATTAGTGGATATGGAAACTCTATAGGTGTTCCAACGGTAGCTGGAGAAACTTACTTCAACAAAACATATTCCACAAATCCTCTGGTTAACGTAATGTGTGTAGGAATAGCTAAAGAATCAGAATTAACTTACTCAAAAGCAAAAGAACACAACAAATACTTTGTTTATTTTGGTGCTAAAACTGGAAGAGACGGAATCCACGGTGCTTCTTTTGCATCAAAAGAATTATCCGGGAAAGATGACAGGCCATCTGTACAGGTTGGGGATCCATTTTCTGAAAAAAATCTAATTGAAGCAACATTAGAAGTTTTAAAAATACCAGGTGTTTTGGCAAGCCAAGATATGGGGGCAGCAGGATTATTAAGTTCTTCATCAGAAATGGCTTACAAAGGTAACCTTGGTTTTGAATTATATTTAGACCAGGTCCCAATTAGAGAAGAAAATATGAAACCCTGGGAAATGATGCTTTCTGAATCACAAGAAAGGATGCTTTTTCTTATAGAACCTGGAACTGAAAAACAGATTAAAAAAATTGCAGATAAATATTTTTTAGAAATGTCCGTAATCGGAAAAACTACTTATGAAAGAAACATGAAAGCATATTTTAATCGAGAAGAACTCTGTAATTTGTCTCTTGAACATTTGGTAAACGCTCCAAATTTAGTCATAAAAGCAGAAACCCCTAACTATTTCTATGTTCACAGAGCAAGAAAAAATCCAAATATAACCAAACACCCTAAAATGATATTCTCAGAACTTTTAAAACATCCAAACATAGCTTCAAAAGAATGGGTTTACAAACAATATGATTACAAAGTTGGAAATAGCACCGTTATAACTCCAGGGAATGCAGACGCTTCTGTAATATGGATTAAAGGTAGCGATAAAGGAATAGCCATGACCATAGATGGAAATGGCCCTATGACGTTCTTAAACCCCTACGAAGGTAGTAGAAATATTGTTTTTGAAGCCGCAAGAAACCTTGTATCTGTTGGAGCTACCCCGAAAGGGGTCACAGATAACATGAATTTTGGAAATCCAGAACAATTAGAAGTGGTTTGGCAATTTGAACAGTCTATAAAAGGTATATCTTCTGCTTGTAGAGAACTGGAAACTCCAGTAACTGGAGGGAATGTTAGTTTTTACAATGAATCAGGAGATTCTGCGATTTACCCCACACCTGTCATTGGTATGGTTGGGGAAGTAAAAAATATAAACAATATAATGACTATGGATTTCAAATTTCCATCAGATTTAGTTTACCTCGTTGGAAAAACAACTATAAACAGAGATTACTTAGGTGGAAGTTTGTACCAAGAAATAGCTGGAGATTTTATCGGTGGAGAAGTAGACAAAGTTAGAACTCTTTTCGAACTCGGGCTTCATAAATCAATATTGAAAATAATAGAAGAAAACATTGCTAATGCCGTACATGATGTTTCAAAAGGTGGAATAGCAATTGCCCTTGCTGAAATGGCTATAAAAGGTCAAAAAGGGTTTAAAGGTTTAGTTGGTGAAAACAACGAAGAATTCTTTGGCGAGAATCAATCGAGATTTATAGTCACAGTTCCAAGTGAAAATAAAGAAGTATTTTTGCAAACTATGTCAAAAATGAAAATGGAATACAAAAAAATTGGTAGAGTTCTTCCAGAAGAATATGGTTTTGATTGTGGTTTTGGAAAAGTGGATATGGAAGAGATGAAAAAATATTATTATGATTCTATTCCAAATGCTATGGAGGATTAACTATGTTGATGGAGGAATGTGGAGTTTTTGGAACTTATTTAAAAGAAGGTAATATAGCTCCTTCATACGTTGTTGAAGGGCTTATGGCTTTGCAACACAGAGGTCAAGAAGCAGCAGGAGTTTCTTATACAAAAGGCGAAAAAATAGAGAGCTTTAAAGAACTTGGAACAGTTGGAGCTATTTTCAATAAAAAAACCCTTTCAAATATGAAAGGGAAAATATCTATAGGGCATGTAAGGTATTCTACAAAAGGTACTCCCGATATCACTGGTGCACAACCATTTACAGCAAATTACGCTAATTCATCTTTCTCAATAGCCCATAACGGTCAGATAGAAAATTCAGAAAAACTGAAAAACGAACTGGAGAAAAAAGGGATCATTTTTTTGACGGACTCCGATACAGAAATTGTTTTGCACTTGTTGGTTTCTAAATTAAGAAAATCTCCAGATAAGTGGACGTTAGAAGAAATTTCAAAAATAATATTCGAAAATATTGGCCCATCATACTCACTAATCATAATGTTTAAAAACAGAATGATAGCAATAAGAGATAAAAAAGGATACAGACCTCTTTCTTTTTATGAAGACGAACACGGATATTATTTTTCTTCAGAAGATTGTGGTTTAAGATTTTTATCTCCAAACATGAAAAAGATAAGAGACGTAAAACCTGGAGAAGCAATCGAAATTACTGAAAAAGGTGTTAAAAATGTACAGTATGAAACGCAAAAATACAGTCATTGTTTTTTCGAACATGTGTATTTTTCAAGACCTGATTCAAATGTTTTCGGAAGAAATGCTCACCAAATGAGAGAAAGAATGGGAGAACAATGTGCGATAGAAAATCCTGTTGATGCAGACATTGTAGTTCCTGTTATGGAATCTGGACTTTCTGCAGCTATGGGATATTCAAAAATGTCTGGAATCCCTGTTGAAATGGGGTTGATCAGGAACAGATATATTGGGAGAACTTTCATACACCCAGAACAAACAGAAAGAAAAATAGGCGTAAAAAGAAAGCTAACCCCAATATACGAAGTGATAAAAAACAAAAGGATAATTTTGGTGGATGACTCAATAGTTAGGGGAACTACAATGACAGAAATAGTAGATTTGCTAAGGCAGTATAGAGCCAGAGAAGTTCATGTTAGAATATCTTCTCCTGCAGTAGTCTCAACATGTAGTTGGGGAGTAAATATTCCAGATAAAAAAGAATTAATAGCCAGTCAAAAGAATGTCAAACAAATTGAAAAACACATAAACGCTGATTCTTTGGGATATCTATCTTTAAAAGGCGTAAGAAAAATACTGAACTTTGATCATGAAAATTATTGTTTACATTGTTTTATAAAAAATAATTTGGAGGAATAAGCATGAATTATTCTGAAAGTGGCGTAAATATAAAAGAAGCAGATGAAATGGTTAATGAAATCAAATCATATATAGGACAAAATATAGGATTATACGGGGGACTATTCCCAATATACAAATATTTAAAAGATTATGAAAAACCTGTTCTTGTTTCTTCGACCGATGGCGTTGGGACTAAAATGATTCTTTTAGAAAAAGAAAATCGAATGGATATCGCAGCACAAGATCTAATAGCTATGAATGTCAACGATTTAGTTTGCATGGGAGCAAAACCTTTGTTTTTTATGGACTACTACGCTACTGGAAAACTAAAAAAAGAGCAGGCGAATATTTTTATAAAATCTTTATCAAAAATCTTAGAAGATATTGATTGCGAGTTACTCGGAGGGGAAACCGCCGAACTACCTGGATTATTCAACAAATCTTCTGTAGATGTTGGTGGATTTGTGGTTGGAATAGTTGAAGAAAATAAAATTTTAAAATTCCAAAATGTAGAAGAAAACGACATTGCCATAGGAATATCTTCTTCCGGAATTCACAGCAATGGTTATTCGTTGGTTAGAAAATTATTGGATGAAGGATTAATAGAGTACAATCCAAAAATAATAGAACCAACAAAATTATACGTAAAACAAACTCTGAAAATAACAGATTATATCCACGGAGCTGCTCATATAACTGGTGGCGGAATAGAAGGGAACTTGTCGAGAATTATTCCTAAAGGATTAGGAACAGAAATAGATTTCAACTGGGAAATGCCAAAAATTTTTGAAGATATTGCAAACTCTGGAGTAAAAATAAAAGAAATGTTCAATACTTTTAACATGGGGATAGGTATGGTCTATATTTTACCAGAGAAAAATTTTAAAAAAGTAGAAGAAATTTTAAACGAATTTGATGAAAAAGTTATGTTTAAATCTAAAATTACAAAATCAGATAAAAAAGTGATGATCAAATATTGAAAAAAATAGTAATTATGGCTTCTGGCAACGGAAGCAATTTTGAAAATATAGTAAAAAAATTGGGAAATCAAGTTGATATAGAACTTTTTAGTGAAAATAAAAATGCTTATGTAATTAAAAGAGCAGAAAAATTAAAGGTGAAAACCCATATTATAGATTTCAAATCTTATTATAGGGATGAATATGATGAAAAATTGTATAACCTTCTAAAAAAACAAACCCCTGAATTGATTGTTTTAGCTGGTTATATGAAATTACTATCTCCCAAAATAGTAGATAAATTTAAAATCATTAATATTCATCCCTCTCTTTTACCCGCTTTTCCAGGTGTCAATTCAATTAAAAAAGCATATAATTATGGAGTAAAAATAACTGGTGTGACAGTTCATTGGGTTGATAATGGAATTGACACTGGGAAAATAATAGAACAAAAATCTTTAAAAATCGATAAAGGTATTTCATTAGAAAAACTCGAGGAAAAAATCCATGAAATAGAACATGAAATTTACCCCTGTGTATTAAAAAAGCTGCTTGGCCTGTAACTCAGCATTTTACGCCTAACGCCTGTTGGAGTGAATGATAAAATCAATTGAGCACACTTGAAAAATCAAGTGTGCTTTTTATTTTGAAAAAATATATAAACAATAGTAGAATATGAATATGTAAAAATTGTTTCACAATTTTTGTTATTGGATGTTGGTTGTTAGTTGTTAAAATCTCCTCTGAATATATCAGAGGAGTGGACCACTTTATTGGTGGGGAGTTTAGGTACTTGGATAAAGACAATGAAGAAATATAAAAACTCCAATACTTTTCTTTTTTATATTTCTTCATTGTTTAATACATTGTTGAAAACTTTTGTGTATGTCATGTCTACTAAACGAAGTGCATGGAGACAACCCATCAATCAATTTTCGAAGAAAATTAGATCCCCTCTAAAATGGTTGTTAGAGGGGACGTGCGCAGCACAGGGGTGTTTTAGAGTTTTTAAAAATGCACTTAACCAACAACCTCCAACCAACAACAATATAAAGGAGTGATTCTTAGTGAAATACCCAAAGGCAAAAAAGGTTGACCAAGTAGATGATTATTTTGGTTATGAAGTTGAAGATCCTTATAGGTGGATGGAAAATGAGGATTCCGAAGACTTAAAAAAATGGATTGAAGAAGAGAATAAATTGACTTTTGATTACCTGAAAAAAATTCCATTTAGAAATAAAATAAAAAAAAGACTAAAAGAGCTAAATTCAGCGACTACTTACGGAGATAGTTTTTTAGCTGGAGATTACCTATTTTTCTATAAAAACGAAGCTGGAGAAAATCAACCAAAAATATATTTTCAAAAAGGCTTAGAAGGTAATGAAGAATTGTTTTTTGATCCAAATGAATTATCAGATGATGGAACAGTTTCTGTAACTATAAGTAGTTTTTCAAAGGATAATAAATACATTACTTTTAATATCTCAGAATCAGGTTCAGATTGGCAAAAGATTAAAGTTATGGATATTGAAAACAAAAAAATGTTGGATGATGAATTGAAAAAAATAAAGATGACGAATGTTTCTTGGTTTAAGAATGGATTTTTTTATTCTGGATTTGATCACAGCGCAGAAACTTTGTCTGAAAAAAATAAAAATTTGAAAGTTTATTACCATATTCTTGGTACGAAACAAGAAGAAGATATGATGATTTATGAAGATGAAATAAATCCAGAAAGATTTGTTTTTGGCAATGTAACTCATAACGAAAAATACATGTTCATCGAAACAACAGAAGGTACTTCTGGAAAAGAAGTTTTCATAAAAGATTTAAAAGAAAATTCTGAAGTTAAATTACTTTTCAAAGGTTTTGATTTTGAATACGATTATATTGGAGATATAGGGGATAGAGTCTTGTTCATGACAAATGAAGAAGCCCCCATGAACAAAATAATTCAAGTCGACCCAAAAACCATGGAAAAAAGTGATTTGATTCAAGAAACCATAAAATTTGATGAAGCCAGAGTTATTAAAAATCATATAGTCGTTAAATATATTGAAGATGTTAAATCAAAAGTTGTTATTTTTGACTACAACGGTGAAAAAGTTGAAGAAGTAATTCTTCCTGACAAAGGGCTGGCCTATCACCTTCAAGGAGATGAAGAATCCGAAGAACTCACTTTTCATTTCACCTCTTTCACTTATCCAGTTTCAATATTCAGTTTTGACACCAAAAACAAAAAACTGAAAAAATTAAAACAATCTGAATCACAAATAAATCCAGAAGACTTTTCAACAGAACAAATTTTCTATAAAAGTAAAGATGGAACAGAAATCCCAATGTTCATAATAAAGAAAAAAGGATTAAAATTAAACGGCGATAACCCAACTCTTTTATACGCTTATGGTGGGTTCAATATATCTTTGCCTCCTTTTTTTGATCCATTCAAAATATGGCTATTAGAAAACAACGGAATATTTGCAATGGCTAATATCCGTGGTGGTGGAGAGTATGGAGAAAAATGGCATAGAGGCGGAATGATGGACAACAAGCAAAATGTTTTCGATGACTTTATCTCAGCCGCAGAATATCTAATAGATAAAGGCTATACTTCAAAAGAAAAGCTTGCAATAGAGGGGAGGTCAAATGGAGGATTGTTGATTGGTGCTGTCATGAATCAAAGACCTGATCTTTTCAAAGTAGCTTTTCCAAGTGTCGGTGTTATGGATATGCTTAGATTCCAACATTTCACAATAGGTTGGGCCTGGAAAGTAGAGTATGGTAGCAGTGATAACAACAAAGAAGAATTTGAAAACTTGTATAGATACTCGCCTCTACACAACATAAGTGAAGAAAAAGATTACCCATCTACCATGGTTATAACAGCAGATCATGATGATAGAGTGGTTCCAGCACATTCTTTTAAATACACAGCTACTTTGCAAGAAAAATATAAAGGAAGTAATCCAATACTTATTAGAATAAACACAAAATCTGGACACGGTGCAGGAAGATCACTCGAAAAAACTATTGAAGAAAAAACAGATTTGTATTCTTTTATGTTTTTTGAAATGGGAGAAGAAATATGATATTTTCAAAAAGGGCGATTAATTAATCGTCCTTTTTTTAATGGTATAATTGAATAAACAACTATTATAGGAGTGACTTAGATGATATTTTTTCTTTTTACTGATTGGAGTGCAATTTGGTATCTACTATATATAGTTTTTTCGACATCTATTCTCATAATGGAAAGAAAAAGGCCTGAAAAAACTATGATTTGGATAGTTATTTTTATAGTTTTTCCACTTGTGGGTTTAACGTTGTACCTTCTTTTTGGGAGAAACTGGAAAAGAGAGAAGAATAGGTTGAACATTCAAACTGACGACTTAACAAAAGAATTATTCAACATATACAACACAAACTTGGAACTTGATAAATATAAACCTCTAACAAGTCTTTTTTCAAACAACAGTTATTCTCCTTTATACGGAAAAAATGAAATTAAAATCTACTATAAAGGTAAACAACTATTTGAAAATATTTTGAAAGATATAGATAAAGCAAAAAATCATATTCATCTTGAATACTATATTTTTAGAGACGATGTCATAGGCGAAAAAATAATAAACAAACTAATAGAAAAATCAAAACAGGGAATAGACGTTAAAATAATCGCTGATAAAATGGGTTCGGTTGAATTGAAAAGAAAAACGATCAAAAAAATGAGAAAAAATGGAATAGATTTCGTTTTTTACAGCTACGTATTTGCACCAATTTTAAGAGTGATAAACACGATGATTAACTACAGAAATCACAGAAAAATAATAGTTATAGATGGAGAGATTGGCTATACTGGTGGTTTCAATATAGGTGATGAGTATATTGAATCAAAAGAATTTGGGGAATGGCAAGACACTCACCTTCGCATTACAGGTGACTTTGTTTACGGACTTCAAGCGACTTTTTTGGATGATTTTAACAGAATTAAAGAAATCATGAAAGATAAATTTTTTGAATTACAGAATCTACAAAGATATTTTCCCGAACATTTGGAAAACTTGCAAGATTTAAAAATGCAGCTTATAAAAAGCGGTCCAGATTCAGATAACCCGGCAATAATGGAAGGTATTATGAAAATGATCAGCATAGCCAAAAAAAATGTATACATCACAACGCCCTATTTTATTCCGACTGATCAAATTTTATCTGCCTTGAAAATAGCGATTTTTTCAGGTGTCGATGTTTCGATTCTAATGCCAAAAAAAATAGACCATAAAGTAGTCAGATGGGCTTCTATGACATATTTAGAAGAAATAATAGATGTGGGTGGAAAAGTTTACTTATACGATGAAAATGTTTTTCTACATTCAAAATCTATAACAATTGATGGTGAAATATGTTCAGTAGGCTCCGCAAACATGGATGTAAGAAGTTATCTATTGAATTACGAATTAAACGCCGTAATATACGACGAAAAGATCACCCAAAATATTGAAAATGACTTTATCAAAAAAGTTGAGAAAAGCGAAATCCTAACAAAGTATTATTTTGAAAGAAGAAGTCTCTTCACAAAATACAAAGAATCCTTGGCAAGAATTTTCTCTAACATAATGTGATTGGGGGATATACAATGTATGATGTTTTAATAATAGGAGCAGGTATAATTGGCGCTTCAATAGCAAGAGAATTGAGCAAGTACAATTTAAAAATAGCATTATTGGAAAAAACAAAAGATGTGAGCAACGGTGCTTCAAAAGCAAATAGTGGGATTGTTCACGGTAAATATGCTGCAAAACATGGAACACTAAAAGCAAAAATGTGTTCTGAAGGTAGAGAATACTTTCCTAAACTGGAAAAAGAACTGAACTTTGGGTATAGAAAAACTGGTGCTTTGGTCCTTGGATTTGAAAAAGAAGATTTAGAGCCCATAAAAGAGTTAAGAAATAATGGAATAAAAAATGGTTCTGACCCTGATTCTTTGAAAATATTAAAAGGTGAAGAAATTCAAAAAATAGAACCAAAAATAAATCCAGAAACAAAATACGCACTATATGATCCCGAAGTGGGGGTATGCTCTCCTTATGAATTGACGATAGCCCTCGCTGAAAATGCAATAAAAAATGGAGTCGAATTATTTTTAGAAAACGATGTTCAAAATATAAAAAAAGACGGAGATTTTTTTATCGTCGAAACCGACAAAGATTCTTTTCAATCAAAAATAGTTGTTAACTGTGCTGGGGTGAATTCAGATAAAATTGCTAAAATGGTTAATGCAGACAACTTCAAAATACAGCCAAGAAAAGGGCAATATATAATATTTGAAAAAAATTCTGGTAAAAAGGTTAAAAACGTGGTTTTTCAGTTGCCAACAAAAAAAGGAAAAGGCGTTTTGGTAACTTCAACATACCACGGAAACTTGATGATTGGCCCAGATTCACAAGAAATCTTCAGTAGAGAAGACAAAGGAACAGACATTGAATCGTTGAAATACATTGTGGATACCGCTAAAAAATCTGTCCCAGATATTTTAGATAACAAGATGATTAGGTCTTTTTCTGGATTAAGGGCAACTCCTGATACCGGTGATTTTATAATAGAAGAAAGCAACGTGGAGAATTTTATAAATGTTGGGGGAATTGAATCTCCAGGCCTGACTTCTTCACCAGCAATTGCAAAAAAAGTTAAGGACCTAATCAAAAATAAAATAAAATTGACTAAAAATAAAAACTTTGACCCCCAGAGAAAGCCAATAATCATAAAAAAGAATTTGAGTAATGACGAAGTAAAAAAAAGACTCTTTATTGACTCATCTCCAGAAAAGATAATATGCAGATGTGAGCAAGTTACAGAAGGGGAAATTGTAGACGCTTTAAACAGAAATATCTTCATATCAACTTTAGATGGAGTAAAAAGAAGAACAAGAGCCGGAATGGGTTATTGTCAAGGGAATTTTTGTGGACCAAGAGTAAAAGAATTAATTGCCAGAGAGAACAACATTCCAAAAGATAAGATAACAAAAAGCGATGGTTCTGCTGGCGATTTTGAAAGGTTCAAAAAGTTCCACGAATTAAAATAAATTGGGGTGAAAAAAGTGGCAAAATATTATGCAGTGAGAAAGGGTAGAAATCCTGGAATATATAACAATTGGTCTGATTGTGAGAAACAAGTTAAAGGATTCAAAGAGGCAGAATACAAGAGTTTTAAAACTAAAAAAGAAGCAGAAAATTACCTCAATAATATAAAAAATGAGAAAAACATCTCATTAAAAGATGGTTTAACAGCCTATATTGACGGTTCCTATAACCACGAAAACAAAGAATACGGTTCTGGAATATACTTTGTAAAAAATGACCAAGAATATTTCTATTATTTCAAGGGGAATGATGAAAGATTCATCAAAAGCAGAAATGTCGCCGGCGAACTCATGGCAGCTATCTGGATAATGAAATATTGCATAGATAAAAATATTAAAAAATTGAACTTATTCTATGATTATGCTGGAATAGAAAAATGGGCAATTGGTGAGTGGAAAACCAACAAAGAACTAACAAAACTATACAAACAACTTTATGATTCTATAAAAGATAAATTAGAAATAGATTTTTTTAAAGTTGAGGCTCATTCTGGAGATGAAAAAAACGACATAGCAGATAACCTCGCCAAAAAATCTCTACAAGAAAATAAAATTGAAAATCTCGCAATTGATACTATTAAGCTATGACAGAAAATATAAATAATTCAAACAAAGGGATGATAAAAATGATATTATTGAAAGAAATAAACGAAGAAAACTTTTCCAAAATAGTCAAAATGCAAAAACAAGAATATGTTTCACCAAATGTTCTTTCTATTGCACAAGCTTATTTATTTCCAAAAGCAAAACCAAGAGCAATATATAACGAAAAAAATGAACTGGTTGGTTTTGTTATGTACGGCCCTGAACCAGACCAAAACAATCAAATATGGATTTGGAGATTATCTATCGATATCCCGTTTCAAGGAAAAGGATATGGAAGAGCTACTGTTAAAAAAGTCATAGAAAATGTTTTAGAAGAATATCCAGAAGAAAAACAACTTTGGCTTAGTACAAATCCAAATAACGAAAGAGCTATTAACCTATATACCAGTTTAGGATTTAAAGATACTGGAAAAATAGTTTACGACAATGAAAGTGTTTTCTTATATAACTTGAAATAGCCGAGTTTAAAAACTCAGCTATTTTTTTCTTCGTGTCTCACTCCCATGCTTATTGTAAATAAACCTATTAAAAATATTAAAGTTTCTCCATATCCCCCTAAATTACTATTATCATCAACCAATATAAAACCCCCTATTAAAATTATTCCCAATCCCAACAAACATAATTTTATTCCTTTCATGATCTCACCTCCGTATAAATTATAACTTAAACATAAAGTTAAATACCATACTAAAGTAATGTTTTTAACAATAAAGTTTAACTAATTATTATCTGCGATTGATAAAGATATTTATATATAATCCCTTTTTATTGTAAGCATAACTAATCAGCTACATATATCGACATTTTCAACAACAAAATCTTTTTGGTATAATAGTTGTCCTAAGCTAAACCTTTTCTTAAGGTTTAATAAAAAATAAAGGGGGAAAAATTATGTTCAGAAAGAAACTTTTGACTGTTTTTATCGGTATTCTTCTGATAACAAGTTTAGTTTTTGCTGCAAATATTTCAAATCACAAACTTGCTATTTTTGGAACTACTGATTTACATCAGTACATTATGCCATATGACTATATGGGGGATCAACCAGATGAAGAAATTGGAATATCAAAACTTTATACATTGATAGAAGATGCAAGAAAAACCTACAATAACTCTTTATTATTGAGTACAGGGGATATAATCCAAGGAAGTTTGGTTGGAGACTTTGAAGCAGAAGTGGAGCCTTTAAAAGGATTTGAATTTCAATCTGTAATCAAAGCTTTAAACGAAATGGATTTTGATGCAATTACAATTGGTAACCATGAAACAACAGACTTCGGAATAGAATTTTTTGAAAGAGCTAAAAACAATTCTACATTCCCATGGATTTCAGCAAATATAAAAAAGGTTTATGCTCCAAAAGAATATTTTGTTGAACCATATGTTATCGTTGAAAAATCTATTGATGGAATACCAATTAAAATAGCTATTATAGGTTTTACTCCACCACAGATAACTTCTTGGGGAAGAAGACATCTTGAAGGAGTTTTATATACAGAAGAAATAGTAGAACAAGCCAAAGCTTTTATTCCTTATCTTGAAGACAAAGTAGATCTTATAATAGCAAACGCCCATACAGGGATATCAACAGAATCTATCGATTCTTATGACGCAAGAGAGAATGCTGCTTATTATTTATCTCAAATAGATGGTATTGATGCTATGGTATTGGGCCATCAACATGAGGTATTCCCCGGTGGATTTGAAGGTATTGAAGGTATAGACAATGAAAAGGGGACTATTAATGGAGTTCCAGCTGTAATGCCAGGTTCATGGGGATCTCATTTAGGTACAATTGAACTTGATTTATCTTACAATTGGGACACAGGAGAATGGAAAGTGGAAAATAGCAAATCCATGCTAACTGCTGTTGATGAATCAGTGGAATCACATCCATTAATAGAAAAAATAGTAAAAGATAAACACGAAAAAACAATAGAATATGTCAGAACTCCAATTGGTGAAACAAAAATTGAAATAAACTCTTATCTTTCAAGAGTTATGGACAACCCTGTTACTCAAATAATAAATAACGCACAAATTTGGTGGGCAGAAAGAGAGTTCAAAGGTACAGAATATGAAGACTTACCAATATTAAGTGCTGCTGCTCCATTTATAGCTGGTAGAGAAGGACCTGGATACTTCACCTCAGTTAAAAAAGATATAACTATAGGTTCTGTAACAGATATATACATTTATCCTAATACTATATATGTTGGTAAATTAAATGGAGAACAAATCATTGATTGGTTAGAAAATGCTGGAAAAAATTTCAATCAAATTGACCTCAACACTAACCAAGTTCAACATATAGTGAACTACGATTTCAGAGCATATAACTTCGATGTTATTGAAGGTATTGAATATGTTTATGACATTTCAAAACCTGTTGGCGAAAGAGTAGTAGAAGCTACTTATAATGGAAAACCATTAACAAAAGATATGGAATTCATAATCGTTACTAATAATTATAGAGGAAGCGGTGGTGGAGGATTCCCTCATATCGCTGAAAATATAATTCTTGAAACTACAGAAATAAATAGAGAAGTTATCATAGAATATATTCAAAAGCAAGGAGTCGTTAACCCAGTTCCTACATACAACTGGTATTTAAAACCTCTAAATACAAGAGGAAATTTAATCTTCAGAACTTCTCCTGACGCAAAAGAATATTTATCAGAAAAGGATATAGACGGATTAGATTTTGATATGATTAATTCTGATGGTTGGGGAATTATAGAAGTTGAATTAGACGATTTAGAAGATTACTCATTAGAAAACCAAATGGAAGCTGTAAAATAAAACATAAATAATCAAAGGGGCCTATAAGGGTCCCTTTTTCTCTATTTTATTATTGTTCTATATTTTTGTTTTGGACTACTTGGTTTATTTGAAATCGTTCTTTATTTGTATAAACTCTTGAATCTCTTTTAACAATAGTTCCGTTTATATCAAAAAATACTGCTACATTTTTCAATTTCTTCACCTCCAAAATCATTTATTTTATTATAACATTAAAAAACGTCTGGTTCCCCAGACGTTTAAATATTTAATTTTTGTTTTGATTCATTTCTTCTTCAAATTTTTTGATTTGTTCTATAGAAATTCCCATGGCTTTCGAAATTGTTTTTTTCTGCTTTTACCAACAACGATTTTTCTGAAAGAAAAATCTTAACAACTATCAACAAACAACAGAAATAGCATCAGCTATTTCTAATTTCAATTCCCTTTTTAATCAACTCTTTTTTTAATCCTTTTGGTGTGAACTTCCCATAATGAAAAATTGACGCTGCCAGTGCTGCATCTGCTCCAGCTTCAAAAGCATCAACAAAATGCTGAACTTCACCTGCTCCCCCAGAAGCTATAACAGGAATATTGACAACAGAAGAAATAATTCTTATAAGTTCTAAGTCATACCCAGTTTGAACGCCGTCTGTATTCATCGAAGTTAAAAGAATCTCTCCAGCACCAAGATCTTCACATTTTTTTGCCCAATCAACTGCTTTCAAATCTGTCTTTATTTTTCCGCCGTCTATAAAAACAAAATAATCACCATCAATTTTCTTTGCGTCTATAGCTATAACAAGATTAGCACTCCCCAACAAATCGGAAGCTTCTTTAATAACATTTGGATTGTTTACCGCAGCTGAATTGAGAAACACTTTATCCGCACCTGATTTTATTATTTCAACAATATCTTTTGTCGACTTGATGCCGCCTCCCACTGTAAAAGGTATAAAAATATTCTCTCCTATCTCTTTTGCAAGTTCTTTTAAAGTAGCCCTCTTTTCATTAGTCGCAGTTATATCCAAAAAGACAATCTCATCTATTCCATTTTTCTCGTAT
Source organism: Geotoga petraea (assembly GCF_900102615.1). Classification (NCBI taxonomy): domain Bacteria; kingdom Thermotogati; phylum Thermotogota; class Thermotogae; order Petrotogales; family Petrotogaceae; genus Geotoga; species Geotoga petraea. The sequence goes on from NZ_FMYV01000010.1 coordinate 26,911, forward strand.
TCTCTCGCCTTTTCTATGGGGTCTCCAGCATCTTTTAAGTTTTTGAAATTTACACCTTTTACAACTCTATTATCCTTAATATCCAGTGCAGCGATTATTCTTTTAGATAGCATCAAAATCACTTCCAAAAAGCTCTTTTGAATTTTCATAAAGGGCTTTCCCAGTTACAGCCCCATAAACCCCCCATTCACTCAAAAGGTCTAAATCCCTTTTATCTTTTATCCCACCAGCATAAATAACTCTTTCATCACCCCAAAATCTATCTATCTTTTCTATCCCAGAAAGAGTTCCATCTTTAGAAGTATCAGTAATAATGAATCTGTCTGTAAATTCTTTAAATTTATCAAAAGACTCTTTCAGTGTGTATTCTGATTTTTCGAGCCAACCTTTAGTCATAATGTTTTTACCAGAAAAATCAAGACTAATAGTTATTCCATCAAAATCATTGGTAACTCTTTTCAAAAAGTCTATGTCATAAGCAGCAGTGGAAATAATCACGTTATCAACACCAATCTCATAAGCTTTTTTAACGCTATCATAATCTCTGTAACCACCGCCAGTTTGAATTTTAATCCCCACATTTTTTTTGATATCTTTCAAAACATCCAAAATCTGAGGTGAACCCTCAAATGCCCCGTCAAGGTCTATAACATGCAGATAATCAAAATGTTTTGACAACTTTTTTGCTATATCAACTGGTTCTCCGTATATCTTGTAATCATCTTTTTTACCCTTTAAAAGTCTGACAACCTTTCCATTCATAATATCTATAGCGGGAAATATTTTCATATCACAACCTCCTAAAATTATCTAATAACTTTAAACCATTTTTCGAAGATTTTTCTGGATGAAATTGAACCCCAAAAACATTGTCTTTTTGAACAGCAGAGACAAAATCATATTCTCCATAATTTGTTTTTGAAATGGCGTAATTCGATTTATTCAAAAAATAAGAATGAACAAAATAAAAATATGATTCATCTTCTATTCCTTTAAAAAGCCTATTATCCCTTTCAACAAAAACCTTGTTCCACCCCATATGAGGTGTTTTTATATTTTCGAATCTCTCTATTTTCTCTTTTATAACAGACAACCCTTCTTCTTTTCCCTCTTCACTACTTGAAAACAGGATTTGAAATCCAAGACATATCCCCAAAAAAGGCTTTCCCTTGTCTATGTGTTCGAAAATATAACTTTTTATACCAGACAATTCTTTCATGGCTTTATCAAAAGAGCCCACACCGGGGAAGATAATCTTATCTGCCTTTTTAATATCTTCCAATTTAGAGCTTACAATTCCTCCAACAGCTTTTTGTACATTGGAAACATTCGCTATTGGAGGATCTATAATAACAATATTTTGCATTTAAATCATCCCTTTTGTACTAACTATCTTTTCTGATTGTCCTGTAGCTTCTTTGAGTGCCATCCCCAGTGATTTAAAACCACCTTCTATGATGTGGTGGGCATTTATACCAGATAATTGTTTAATGTGTATTGTTGCTGGTAGATTTGAGGACAATGCATTTATAAACTCTCTGAAATTACCTATTTCAAAACCCTTTTCCTCTTCTTTTATATCAAGCTCTATTGTAGAATAAGCCCTCGAAATATCAACAGCTGCCAAAATCAAAGCATCATCCATCGGAACTATCTTTGTTGAAAATCTGTTGATTTTTTTGTCAGATATTTTTTCTCTCAAAAATTGTGCTGTAGTGATAGCTGAATCTTCCCATAAATGGTGAATCAAGTCAAAATCAGCTTTAAAACTAACATTTAACCCCATATAATAAAATAATGTCTTCATCATGTGAGAAAAGATCTTGTCTTCACACTGTATAATCAATTCATCATTTTCTATAATTTCTATATCAGTTTCAAGGGTTTTCCTTCTCATTTTCTCACCTCCATAGACTTTCTATGTTGTGGCATATTCTCAATCTCTGCAAGCCTAATACCAAGCTTTCTGTTATTCATATAATCCTCTTTATCCATCTTTGCAACGCTCATAACTCTCATAAAATCAAAAACAGATAAAACAGATCCAAACCTTGCTGAATTTCCAGTTGGTAAAACATGGTTTGTCCCTATAAAATAATCCGCCGAAGGAACAGGAGTATAGTCGCCAAGATAAACAGCCCCAGCGTTGTAAACCAAACTCAACAAATATTCGGGATCTTCCGTCATGATTTCCAAATGCTCAGGTGCTATTTCATTTGCTCTATCCGCACATTTTTCCAAATCATCTTCCAAATATTTGACAACATCATCTGATTCTATAGAATCATATATTTTTTTAGAATTGGTAACCAACCAAGCTTTTGAATCCTCACCATGCTCTTTTTGAGACAACAAATCGTTCAAAATATACTCTGGGTTGGCATTCTCGTCTGCAATAACGCATATTTCCGAAGGCCCAGCAAGAGAGTCAATCCCAACATCTCCAAAAACCTGTCTTTTAGCCTCGTTGACAAACTTGTTCCCAGGGCCAAAAATCTTATCCACTTTTTCCATCCCAATTCCATAAGTCATTGTAGCTATAGCCTGAATACCACCGACTTTGTAAATTTCTTTAATTCCAAGTTTTTTGGCAATATACAAAATATATTCGTTGATCTTTCCATCTTTTGGCGGGCTTACAAGGACTATCTCTTTCACCCCAGCTATAATAGCTGGAATAGCAGTCATCATAACTGTAGAAGGCAAAGGCTTACCACCAGGTATATACAGTCCAACTCTTCTTATAGGTCTCTTAACAAGACCAAACAAAGAGTTGTTGTCCTTATACATCATGTCTTTCAAAACTTCTTTTTCATGGTATCTCTTAATCCTTTCAATCGTTTCATCTATTATTTTTTTGTCTTCATCTGGTATAGAATTTATGGTTTCGTACTCGTCTTCACTAACCAAAATATCTCCTTCATAATCGTCAAATTCTTTGGAGTATTTCTTCAAGGCTTCCATTTTATTTTCTTTCAAATCATCCAATATTTCAGATACATATTTTTGTAAATTCATATAGAAACCTCCTTCAAATTTTTTATAATCTCTTTGATCTCTTTGTTCTTTCTCTTCATAGAAATTCTGTTGACTATCAACACAGAGCTAATATCCTTAATATTTTCGATCTCTTTCAATCCATTTTCTTTCAGTGTTCGTCCTGTATCCACAATATCCACTATGGCATCAGCAACTCCCGTTTTAACAGCCAGCTCTATAGCCCCGTGCAGTTTAATGGTTTTCACTTTCACGCCTATAGAATCAAAAAACTTTTGGGTGATATTCGGAAATTTCGTTGCAATTGTGTAGCCTTCCATCTTTGAAACGTCTAAATCCTTCTCTTTTTCAACTATCACACTCATCCTACACTCCCCAAAAGGGAGCTTCAAAGGAATATAAACATCGTTATTTCTCTCGAGAACTACATCCAAACCACAAATGCCTATATCAATTCCATTTTCAACATACACTGGAACATCAAAAACTCTGGAATAAAAAAAGCTGTAATCATCGTTTATATTTGTGAGTTTTCTTCCCTCTGGTTCTTTTATTTCTATACCACTTTTAATGAAATACTCTTTAGATTTATTCAAAAGTCTTCCAGATGGAAGAACTATATTCAAACTCATTTCTCTCTCCTCCTTAAAATCTCTTCAATCAAATTCAAGTCTATGGCCATCCCACAAGATTTTTCATTGTTTATAAAATAATTCCCACCATTAACTATCGCATAACCCAACTCATCTGTGTAAAGTTCAAAAACCAAATCATCATAATAATTCATATATTTCAAAGTCCCATAATCCACAAAAATGTTGTCTTTATCGAATTTTTTCAAAATTTCATTTATAGGTTCATAATTTGTCTTATTCTCTCTGTAGTTTATAATTTCATCTATCTTCACTTTTACTTCGTCAGAAACTTTCAAATTATCAAAATACTCAATATCCCTTTTTTCCAAAGCCTTAAAAAACTCTTTCTTATCCAATTCGTTCTCATTTATTATCTTTTCAAACTTTTTTATAGAACTAAGATCGATATAGAAATTCTCAATCCCCAAAAGGTTCATAAAATCATAAAGCAAATTCAAAATTAACTCTTCAGGGTTCTCTATTCCTATTATTTCTATACCCAGTTTCAATTTAGAATTTATCCCATCATTCTCTTTTGTTATGTAGAAAAACTTTTCTTCTATACTGGCTTTTTGTTCGCTGATAATCCAAGAAGTCACATCTGGGTTCAAAAGATAAAAATCTTTCCCGTCTGAAAATTTTAATCCACTTTCAATGTTCTCATTGTACTTAACAATAGAATCAGGAAAAAATTCCCAAAAACCAACGCTGATAAGATGATTTCTCAACACACTCAATATATTAAAAATTTTCTTTGATCTGCTAAAAATATCCTTTTCCATAATTACACCTCCCAATTGATATAAAAAAAACCGGTCACGTAAAAAAACGCGACCGGCATCATTATTGATTAAATCAGTACACCAAAAATTGGCGTGCTGAGATGCGGCCACGCCATGTATGATGCATATTATTTATTTTTAAAATCATTCTATTAAACATACCTATCATTCCTTTTACTTTTTATTCCCCTCTGAAATGATCGTTAGAGGGGTGTCAGTGAAACTGACGGGGTGTTTTAGAGTTTCTGAATTTAATTCTCCTCTTAATGTGTAAGAGGGGTGCTGCTCTTTGCAGGGAGTTTAGACTTTAGCTTTTTTATTCTCCTCTAAATGTTTTAGAGGAGTCCCTGTGAAACAGGGGAGGAGTTTAGGCCTTTTGTTTTTGTTTTTTAATCCCCTCTGAAATGACCATTAGAGGGGTGTCAGTGAAACTGACAGGGTGTTTTAGAGTTTCTGAATTTATATTTTTCCAACAACAAACAACAAACAACCAACAACAAAAATTGTGAAACAATTTTTATAATGTCATTCTGAGCGACGATTTTTGGAGTCGAAGAATCTCAGGTTTTAATGTTTTTCCTCCAACAGCAAATTTTAATACTGTCATCTCGACCTTGCTTTTGTCACTCTGAGCCTGTCGAAGAGTCTATTTTATAACTAAGTAAAATTTGCTTCTCTTCTAACAACCAAAAACAAACAACCAACAACAAAAATTGTGAAACAATTTTTATAATGTCATTCTGAGCGACGATTTTTGGAGCCGAAGAATCTCAGGTTTTTGCCTTTGATCTTTCCAACAACAAAAAACTATTAACAAACAACCGAGAAATTGCAACAACAATTTCTCTTAAATAATACCTCAAATAATTCGCCTTGTCGATCATTTCATCTTTTCAAATTCATAATTATCTGTCATAATTTTACCTTTAGTTCTTGCAAGCAGCTCAAAATCATCATATTCTTTCAATCCATAACTTTTTAAAATTTCTTGTATATCGGGTCTTTTTTCATCTGGAAGTCTACTTTTAAAAAAAGCAAACATTTTATTATTTATAAATTTATTTCCCTTTGATTTTGCAAAGAAAATCTTTTTATTATTCTTTAAATAATTTTCATCATACTCAAACACATACCCTTCTGGGATTTTTTTTAAATACCCAACTGTTATTTTCTCTTTTTTTCCATTATGAACAACTCTTAATTCATTCATTATCAATCACCTCAATTAACTTATTTCTTCTATTAATTATTAATGTTTTTAAAAATTTTTTATAAAATTCATCAATTATTTCTTTAGGTATATTATCCAGTATTTTTTCAATATTCTTATCATAAAGACTTTCTTTTAAATTATAACTGAAATTCATTAAAATATCTTTATAATGATTCTTAAGATATTTTACAATATCAAAATGTCTTCTTATATTTCTATCATTTAATTTTAATAATGATTTTGAATTACTAGATAAAACTGAATTTTGATATCTTTTATCTTTATAAAATTGTTTAATTTTTTTATCTGTTAAGTTGAAACCTAGGGAGGGACTATGATCATATAAAGGAGCAAAAAAATATTCTCCTTCTTTGTTATATAACCCCCAATTACTATGATGTCTATCACTATTACCTATTAAAGCATCAAATAATATCATACTGATATAGTCTTCTATTAAATCTTCTCCATTCAAGTGTTCAAGTATTTCTAAACACAATTCAAAAGAATAATCCTTACCATTATTTTCATTTTTCATTGTATTAAAATCATAATTTGGGTATTCATCCATAATAAATTTTACTATTTCAAAATACTCTATATTGGACTCTTTATCTTTAAAATTATAGCTTATTGATCCTACACTATCATTTAAATTAGCGAAATCATATTTAGCTACAGAAATATTTAATAACTCACCAATTTCATAGGCTATTTTTTCAGATACATGTTCCCTAGTATTAGGTTTTATAAACTTAAACAGAACTTCTTCTTTATTATTTCTAAACCAATATTTTTTATTTCTACCAGATGTAATTAGCCCTTTATCCAAATTCCATTCTTTATCATTTAAATTTATTATTTTATACAATTTAATCACCTTTTATTTTTTATATTTTAATTATAGCATCTTTTTTAAAAAATAAATTACAATAATTCGCCTTGTCAACTGAAAGGTTCCCTTCTTATTTCTATGAAATTGAAACCGTTAATAATTAAATGTTCTACAGCATCTTTTGTTTTTACCGACTCTATTTTCAAGTTAGGATATAATTATATTAGATAGAAAATAATTCAAGAATGAAAGGAGGTGAATTTTATGTATAGTTTATTAAAAAAGGTTTCAGAATATCCTAAAGCTAAAAATACTATTATCGGTTATCAAAAAAATAAATATATTAATTCCATATGGAAATTAATCTCTGAAAGCCGTCTAAAAAAGGAAGTTAAAGAAGATAAACCATATTTTACTAAAGATACTAAACATAACATAGCTAAAATATACAATGATAAAAATAATAACTTGAGAACAACTCCAGATGAATCATTAAATAATAATCTCCAAAAAATAAAGCAACATAAAACTAATTATAGATTCAATTTATTTAAATGATTACTAAAAAAATAACCTACCAAAAGGTAGGTTATTTTTAATATTATAAGTTCATAATATATTTCAAATGATAACTCAATCTTGTTTTTTCAAGATCTCTTTTGAACTTGGATTTTTTAAGATTCATGATAAAAATCTATATTTTTTCTAAGCTATAGTTAATTATAAAATATTTGATTCCGAGAGATGTTAAAATTTTTGATGTGAAAAAACTAAGAATAAGTTCTTTCAAATTCAATATCTTTATTGATTTGTCTTTGATCATATTCTACAGAAAAGTTTTCAATATAATTGAAATAATCAATAGAATTAAACTGCTCTAAGGATTTAACTACAAAACCTAAAATATTCCTTCTATTAAAAAATCCTAAAAATAAGTAGAAAGAGCTGGAGAAATTAATCTCCAAGCTCTTTCTATAACACAATTTATTAAAAAAGTTAAATTACTCTTCAAATACTATCTTAATAAAGAAAGTACGTTTTGTGGTAATTGGTTAGCTTGTGCTAGCATAGCGTTTGAAGATTGTAATAAAATTTGATCTCTTGTGAAGCTCATCATTTCTTTAGCCATGTCAACATCTCTGATTCTTGATTCTGCAGCTGTCAAATTTTCACTTGATACGCTTAAATTATTAATTGTATGTTCTAATCTGTTTTGAGTAGCCCCTAATGATGATCTTTCTGAAGAAACTTTTTCAATCGCTGACTGTATGGTTGTTATAGCCTTATTAGCTCCATCTTGAGTTGTAAGATCTATACTATTTACCCCAAGAGCCGAAGCGTTCATGTTATCTATAGACAATTTAGTATTTTGATCTTGATTTGCTCCTATGTGGAATGTAGCTGCATTATTTGTTAATGTGAGAGTATTAGTAGTACTATCAGCACCGTGATTAGTTTTTAAATCAAAATTAAACCCTCCAATGCTTACTTCTCCATTTGTAGCAGCTAATCCAGAGCCTATAACACCAGTAGCTGTTGTGGATGCATCTGGTCTTGTTACAGTAATATTAGCTGTAGTATTATCTACTGTTAACTTTAAAGAACCTTCAGCATCAATATTATGAGTACTAAAATTCAAGTTAAATCCACCAAAATCAGTTAAATTTGCATTTAAAGCAACTCCATCTTGAGCTTCTATTAATGAGCCATCAGGATTATATATTTCAAGTGTAGCATCAGTACCTGTAACATTTTTTGCAACAACCGTATATTCACCATAACTAATTTCAGCACCTGCGGTTAGTGTATAATCTCCAACTCCACCTGAAGAAGCTATGCTGTTTCCTCCCATTGCAATAGTATCCGTACCTGATGTTGTCATTGTTATAGTATATCCACCATCTTCCATATTTTCGCCAGTAGCGGATAAATTATATAGCTTAGCTGTATTTGCAGTTGAATTTATTTTATTTCCCATATCGCCATTTAATAGTTTCTTTGTATTAAATTCAGTAGTATCGGCAATACGTGTAATTTCAGATTTCAATTGGTCAATTTCATCTTGCATAGCTCCTCTATCAATACTTACATTTGTATCATTTGCTGATTGAACTGCAAGCTCTCTCATTCTTTGTAAAATAGAATGTGTTTCTGTTAAAGCACCTTCAGCAGTTTGAATTAAAGATATACCATCTTGAGCATTTCTTGTAGCTTGATCTAATCCTCTGATTTGTCCTCTCATTTTTTCTGAAATAGCTAAACCAGCAGCATCGTCTCCAGCTCTGTTAATTCTTAAACCTGAAGATAATTTTTCTAATGATTTACCCATTGATGTGTTTGCACTACCTAAATTTCTCCATGCATTTAATGCATTCAAATTATGATTAATTCTCATAACTACACCTCCGTGTTTTTGTATTTTGCCATTCCTTTGGCTTTTTATTTTTAATTTTTTGCCCTTGGCAAAGGGTTTCATAAATATTATCGTTCTATTTTTTTATAACTTTAGAAAAATCTATAAATTAATTTATCCGCCTAATCTGCTCATCATAAAAGACATTTGAGAATTCATATTACTAATCGCCTTTTCCATCGCTGAAAACTGTTGTACATATCTTAGTTCTTTTCTTTGCAGCTGATCCAGTAAATCGGTTAATCTTCCAGCGGTATCCCTCATTTGGATACCTATAGTACCATTTGTACCAGCTATGTTGTCTATATATCCTCCAAATTTAGTGTATTCATATGATGTGTCTTTTAAATCAGTTATGATTCCCTTGTTATATCTAGTTTTACCTCCGATTTCATAAGAAGTATTATTTGCGAATAATTTATATACGTCTTCAAAATTATTTGAAAGGGCATCCTTTAATTTGTTTTCATCTATAGAAAGAAGACCTTTTATAGTATTATCATAATTATCTCCAACATCTCCAGAAGATATACCAACCTGACCTAAAGAAGTGTATTCCGGCATTGTGTCATCTGAATTTGTTGTATCCCAATCTAATGTTTTATAAGCTATAGATCTCATCTGATAAAATATTCTTTCTAAATTTCTATCTCCTTTTAATGTTCCTTGCATTTTTTGTTCATCTGTCATTTCTTCTTCTGGTATGTCAGTTAATTTTTCCTCATGTAATTTTTCGTATATGTACTCCATAGTTTCGTTATATTTATCCACAAACCCCTGTATATTTTCAACTGCCTTATCTGTATCTTGGGTTACTTCTACAGCTATTTTTTCTGTAGAGGTGTTGTTAACGTTAATACCAGTGTTATTATAATCAAAACTATTATCCCAAGATGTCAGAGTTGTAATAGGAGTGGTATCAGAAGAACTATTATATATTTCTATTTCTGCTTTTTGTCCTTGATTTATCGTTTCAGAGCCACTCATTCCTAATTTGTTCAATAAATTTGTAGTGGTATCATCTGTTACATTTAAACCAACTGGGCCTGTTTCAATGTTTCTTATTGATATATTTTTTGAATTGTTATCAAAAGAAGCAAAAACTCCAGCTTCTGAATTGTTGACCTGGCTAATGAACCCACTCAAAGTTGTGTCTTGATTAACTGTAATATCTGTTCCATTTATATTTATGGTACTCTCTGCTGTGATATCTATTAAATTAGATAATTTCATTGAAGAATAGTCTATTACATCTGAAGAACTCTCAAAGGTACTTGTACCTGTGTCATATGTTGAAAAAGCCATATCAAAAACTTCCGCAAAGTTGGAAGTATCAGAAGCATTTCCCAAAGAAATGTCTTGTATAGCGTTTGTACCCGTGTTGTCTGAAATAGATAATTTCCCATCTACTAAATCTGCCTTTAATTCATTTCCTGAATCACTATCAATTTGATCAATTATATCTTGAATTGTCGTTGTGTCATCTATATTTAATACAAATGATTGATCAGCTCCATCATTATAGTTTATTGTGTATGTTCCAGTTTCTGGAGTTATATTTTGATCCATATCTATAAATTTTGTATTATTTGCGATTTTAGAATAATCAAAACCAACAGAGTTTTGAAAAGTCATGTTGGATGAAGATGCTGTTTGATTTACTTTTACGTAAAAGTTTGAATCCAGAGATGTTGGATTGGCTGTAGTTTTTAGTACATTTTCATTTGATGATGTCGCTGTTTTTGGATTTAGATTTGATTGAAATCTCATTTTTAGAGCTTCGTCCCAAAATTCTTCTAATTTATCGTCAACTTCCATCCAAGATTTTTGTTGTAAAGCTAAATCATTATATTTTTCTTCAACTCGTGTTAATGGCTGTCTTTCAGCTTTCATCAAAGCATCTATCATAGCTCCTGTGTCCATGCCAGATGAGATACCGAGCATTTGGAAATTACCTAAATAACTGTTATCCATTTCATTCACCTCCGTGTGAATTTTCTTTTCATTATTTTATCGTCTCATTACTATTATACTTTATTTATAAGTAAAAATCCCCAACTAAAGTTGAGGATTAAATGGTTTTTCCATTTTTTTCTAATTCCAGTATTAGTTTTATTATGAATCTTTCAATATTTTCGTATTTTCTGTAGTTATCTGGCAGGTGATCACGAATGACTTTTTCAATAAATCTTAGTTTTTTATTTTTTCTTGGAATATTATATTTTTCAGCAAACCAGTTTATGAATCTAAGAACTTCATATTTATCGTATCTTTTTAGTAATACATCTCCATATTTTTCTCTATTTTCTAAATAAGAGAATGTATAGTCTTTGAATATCAAATCTCTTTGAGTATATTTTTTAAAATCCATATTATCATATCCTTTATTTTATTTTTCTAGAAATTTCTTTCAAACTGTCGCTAATTTCAAATAAAGGGTCTTTTGAATGAATTCTTATATCTTTAAATTCATTAGTATCTAATAAAAATTCTGATTCATACTCTTTACCAATAATGTCTTTATATTCTACATTTACTTTGAACTTAATAAAGTTTGGTTTAAAAATATTCTTAAATAAAAATTCTCTTTTTTCATTTGGCATAAAATTTTTAACACCATTTCTGAAAAATTCTAAGTCATTCAATAAGTCATTTTTATTATCGAAAATAGGTATTTTTTTTGATAAAATCACCTTTAGATCATAAGCAACACCTTTACCTTTGTTTTCAACAACTATAGCAAATGGTCCTTGTCTTTGTTTATCATAATCTAAATATACCAAAATATTTGGTTTTATTTCATTTTCTATGATTTTTTGGTTTAAATCTATTAGCTTTTTATTATCTTTTCTTTGTAAGTGCGTAATGATTAGTAAAATTACAGTGGCAAAAAATGCTGCCCAAGAAGACAAGTTCCCAAAAATATCCCAAAACCCTTTATCAATATTTAGTTTTATCGTATCTCCAATTAAAATAGAATTAGATCTGAAGTTCTCTAAAAATTTGAAAAACCTATCTATTATTGTATTAAATGAATTTATAACAATAAATATAACCCTCCCCCCTCAATATTTTATTTTGACAATATTTTTTCTAAAATATCCATTTCTTTTATTTCAAATTTTTTGTAGTCTTTATTTTCAAGCCATATTTGTCCATCTTTGTCTTTTTTTATATTTCTTTTGATGTTTTGAAAATTCTTTTTAGAAATTATCGAGAATTTTGAATTTTCATTTATGTTATATATAACTATTAAAAAATCATAATTAATGACTTCATTATATATTTTGTTGATTTGAACAGCTGTATTTTCTCTTACCGCTCTAACAAATAATTTTTTATTTTTTGTATTTTTCTTTTCAATAATAATGACATTATCTTCATTTTCTCCATAAAAAGTAATTTTTTCAACGTCTTTTAAATATTTAGAATTATTTATTTTACCTATTAATTCCTTCAGCCCTTGATTTCTTGTTTTAACCTTTGTTTTTACCTTTTTACTCATTTTAAGAAAGATTGAAATAAGATCTTGAAATACTAAATCTAAATTATAACTCAATACTTTTTTGCTGTATTTTTCCCTACTTATAGAATGTGCGTAAAAATTTCTTATAAATGAAAAATAATTTTCTAACTTGTTTTTTCCTTCTAAAGGATAAAAAGTAATTGGATAATTCAAATTTTTATTAAAAGAATATATATTTTCTAAAATTAAATCACTAATTATTTGTTTTTGATTAATAAAATCCATTATGCTATAGATTTTTTCTATAGTATTTCTTTTCTCACCAATTATTTTAGACAAAGCACTTGTATAAGTATTATCTTGTTTAAAAAAATTTTTTAATTCTTCATTATCAAAATGCATTTTCATTTGAGTTAGATTACTGGCATACTTTTTCATTATTTAGCTTATACTCTACAAGCTCATAATCATAATTTGTTATATTATATTCTTTAATGAAATATCCCATTATTTCAATCAAGATCTCTTCTGATTTATTAATTAATATATCTAATAATGCCCCTCCATAATCTCTTTTAAATACATCTTCTTTTATTATAAAAAGAATTTCATTTATAGATTTACTACTATAAATACATTCAATAAAATCATTATCAATTGATATATTTAATAAATCGTTTAAATAAAAAGAATGATTATAAATTTTATATTTTAAATAACATCTTTCCTGTGCTGTATTTACAAAGTCTTTTTTGGGGTTAATCTTCATACTTAACCCCCTTTCATTTTTTCTTTTTTCATATTATTTTCATTAAAATATTCATTATTATATAACTCATAAATTTCTAAATAAGCTATGATTCTTTATTATTAAATATGTTACTTGTGTAAAATCAATATTTATAGATCGATCTTTTTACTGATTTAAAAATACCCTTTTTATTTTTAACCTTAATATCTTTTGGGCAGAGGTAATATCTAACATTATTTTTTCTATTGATTATTACTTTTTTCCCCATCGATAAGAAATCATATATTAGTACTTCATCACTATAAGGAATAACCCACCATTTTCTCAAATAAAAAAGATTTTTATTATCAAAATTATAATACATTTTATTATCTTTTGATAAATACATTATATTCAGATAGTCTAAAGCTTTTCTAATAAATATTTTTTGAGATGGTGAGTTTTCTGTAACATTGTAAAAATTATTATTCTCATTTAGTGATTTAGCAATTGATTCGTCTGGATGATTTTTGTAATTTGTGCCAGAAGAAACTATAAAATTCATATTTTTCTCTTCAGAAAATTCATAATTATAATTATTTTTTGAGCCATGGTGAGGTATTTGAATGATATATATATTCTTCCAATATCTTTTGTATATATTTTGAATATTTAAATTTTCTTTTTTTATATTTCCATCACCAGTATATAGACACCCATGTTTTCCATTATTAGGCTCTAATTTTTTAATTCTTTTATGGAGGAAGTATAATCTTTCATTTTGATTTAAGTATTTCAATGTTTTAAAGTTTTTAACTTTGCTTTTATACTTCTTCTCATTTAAAATAAGTCTATCAAAACAAATTGTGATTTTTCTGATATTTATTTTTTCTTTTCCAGAATATAAAAACATAGATGAATCATTCAAATTTTTAAAAAATTCTTTATACACATCTATTATTTTTTCAATATTTTCTTTGTAATTTTCTGGGATCAATATATCTATGTCTTTTTCCTTTAATCTACTGCTGATTTTACTATAATATTCTTTACATTTATGATTATAAAGACTATAAACCCATAAATTAGAATTTTTTGAAGATTCACTAATGTTTTGACTAATATTAATTTTTAAAAACTTTTTATCATATACTTCAATTTTATTTTTATACTCTGATAATAAATTAGAAAAATCAATCCCTTCTTCAAAAAAAGGTTCTTTGCGATTTTCCTCATAATAATCAGGGTGTTTTTTTATTATTGTTATGTTATTTAATTTTTCAATTGTTTCTTCATTAAAATTGTAATTTTGTAAATATTTATAATTTTTTAGTTGATCATAATAACTATAATTTAAAAACTTGACTGATTCATAGTTACTATGAATCAAACTATTTGATACTTCTATTATGACTTCTTTCTTTAACAAATACGGAATTATAATCATTTTTATTTCTGATTTTTGTAATAATTTTTCTATACCACTAATATGGTCATTATGAAAATGCGATATAAAAAGAATATCTATTGTTTTTGAATTGAAATTATTTATGCTTTTTTCTAATGCTTTTTTGTTATTAGAACCACAATCATAAACAATGTTGAATTCTTTTCCATCATCAAATTTCAGTTTTTCACTGTAAAATGCTCCTTGCCCAACTGGCCAAAAAATCCTTTCCACTGATTTTATATATTTCATTTCCCATCCTCCCTGCTTGTTATATTTTTATTTTATATTATTTTCAATTTTCAATCAAATTATATGTTAATTATTTAATTAATTTTTGTTGTATTTCTGTTATTGTTTGTTTAGATAGATATCTAAATATTTTCATTTTAAAATTAAAAACATAACTACAAAAGAAATCATATTTTTGGTTGACTATTATTTTTTAAGTTTTTTATTCTTGAATCTGCTATAAGGTTTCAAATGGTTTTTCAATTAATAACAATACTGTAGAAGAAGAATGGCTATATCATAGACCAAAAGGAAGAGAAGCAAGAATTTTTGAAAGAAGTAACGGAGAATTTATTAGAGGTAAAGATTTCAGTGAAGGGAAAGATGTTGAAGATAAAACTAAACCTAATACCCTTTTTTTATCTTCTTTATCTCAGTGGAACAGTAAAACCGCTAAAAGAATTTTAGAAAGCATTAAAAATATTAACATTTTAAATACTTCTACAGCTATAGGACCTTTTATTACTATTGATTTAATAGAAAAAGGTGAAATTACAAAAGATGATGTTTTAGATTTTTTAAAACTATCGGACTTTGGTATTAATGATTTTAGCATTGAAAATAAAGAACTTGATTTCTCAAAATTACCTAAAGGTATCCAAGAGTTAATAAAAAATTCTAATCCTGATGAATTTAAAATACCTGATAAATATTATTCCACAAAGATAAATCCAGTTCATTTTTCTTATGATAAAAATGAAAAATCGAGTGTAGTTTTAGATTTTGAAAAAGAAGAATCTGAAGGTACTAAAAGAGGTTGAGTTTTATTAATAGATGAGTTAGATACAAGTATTCATCCTTTATTATTAGATAAAATTATAGATCTTTTTAATTCAGAATATAATAAAAATAAAGCTCAGTTAATTTTTTCTACTCATAACACAAGAATTTTAAAAAATCAAACTTTGAACAAAGATAATATATGGTTCGCTACAAAAAATAAATATGGAGTGTCAGAACTTTTTTCATTATTAGAAATCAAGAATGTTAGAAGATCTGGTAACTTTGAAAATGAATACTTATCTGGAAGATATGGGGCTATACCTTATATTAATGATATTTTAGACAGAGTTGATGTTGATGAATAAACGAAAAGCTATGATTTTTTATAATCATAGCTTTTTTATATTTTTATTGATATTTTTAAAATTTTTCTATTCTTAGGTATTTCTATTTATTTAATTATCTATCTAAATAAAAAATTTAATCCTTATCTTTTTTCTATTATATCTTCTGGATTCAATATTTTTAAATATTGCAAAAGATCACCTTTTTTATATTCTTTGTCTATAAAAATATAATTATGCTTTTCATAAAAATTTCTTAAATATGGTATATTTTTGCATTCAACTAGAATGCCTCTTCCGGCTATTTTTTCTTGCCCTTCTTTTATTTTAAAATGTGCTTTTTCAATTAGTTCATCTCCAGATATTTTAGATCTAAATTTGTCATTCTTACCTAATTGCCCTATTAAAAAAACTGGTATATTTTTTTCTCTTGGATTTGAAAAACCTGTTAGTTTTTTAATTTTGGTTTTGCTAATACCTTTATCTATATTTAATGTTTTTTGAGATAAAGTAAAATATCCTAAGATTTTTATTTCTGAAATATGATCAAAAGTTTTATCTTCAATTACAAAATAAGTCCTAGCCAATCCTTGAATTTCATATCTTATCGCTTGCTTTTTTAAAAAATAATCAATATCTTGTTTTTTTTCACATAAAAAATTAGAGATAAGTGAGCTTGTTAAATCTTCACTTATCTCTAGTGCTTCTTTAAGTAGGAGAATTGTTTTCTGAATCTCTTTATACCTTCCTCGTATTTTTCTTTTTTGATAACATTTGGATCGGTTTTTAATGATTTTGGATTCTCAAAAGCTTTCTCTAAAGAATTCAATTCTCTCTCTGTTTTTATTCTAAAATCTTTATAAAAAGAAGATGTAGCCATAATAATACCCCCTTTAAGTAGCTAAATTTTTAAGTATTTCACATATAACTACATTGAAATTATACATCGGTTATATTTCTTATACGTTAATTTTATATAAAACTGATAATAAAATCTCTATCTAGTGTTGATGCCAAGCGAAAAGTTTACCACTAAGGTAAAAAATAAAGATTTTTAAATATATAAGGCTATACCTTATTTATTGCATGCACATATCCTTTTTTTGTACTAGGTCTTTTTGGTAATTTATATTTTTCTGAGTATTCTTTTTCTTCTATTTCTTGAATACTTTTTTCTGAATTATTTTTTTATTCTATTATGTAAATATCATGGCTTGTATAATTTTTTATTTTTAGAGATATAATTTAATTAGGTTTTTGTTAAAAAACTCCGCACTTATTTTTATATGCGAATGTTTCTAACAAGCAGGGGTTATATGAAATATATAGAAGCATCTTTCAGAGTAAAAACTTTTAATATATCAATGGAAGAATAACTTAGTTTTACCTTCTCAACATGTTCAAGGTAACCTTAGCCTCTGTTATTCTAAAAAAGCCCCCTTTTTAAAAGGAGGCTGTTGATTAATTTTTCTTTTCTTTCATTTCTTCTTCAATTTTTTTGATTTGTTCTATAGAAATTCCCATAGCTTTCGAAATTACTTTTTTATCAACTTTTTCTTTCAATAAATCTTTAGCTGCTTCTAATTTACCTTGTTGAATACCTTGTTGTATCCCCTGCCTTATGGCTTCTTCTTTTTCTTTAATATATTTCTTTGCAAAACTTTCATACATTTCTTGCACCTCCTCATAGTGCTTTATCTCTTCTTCTATATCCGTGTCTGTTTTTTCTGATAATATTTTTATAAATCCATAAAAATGACTTCTGAATTTTTCTTTTTCTGTTTCTTCAAATTGTTCAAATATTTCTCTTGATTTTTCTAATACTTCCAATATATCTTTGTTTTCTATCTTTTTGTCTAAATATAACAATGTTCCCATCGCATTTTTTAATCCTAATAATTTTTCTTCTTCTATTTCGTTTAGTTCTATTTTATGGTATTTGAAGTTCGGTATCAGTTCTTTGAAATTTTCTGATTCTTTTATTTTTTGTTTTAGTTCTATTGGTGGTGTCCATTTCTTTTCTCCATCATAGAATAGTATCGGTATTTTATTAAGAATTATTTTAAAAAAAATAATTCTGTTGTTGGTTGGAGGATGGAGGTTGTTAGTCATAAAATGCTCCGCATTTTTGTTGTTGGTTTATTGTTGTTTGTTTTTGGTTTACTATATTTTTTTAAAATGTTTTTTTCTAACAACTAACAACCAGCATCTAAAAACAGAAATCTTTGATTTCTTCTCTTCCAACCATAAACCTTCAACAGAAATCATTTTATGATTTCTACCCTTTTGATCTAGCGAAGAGTTCTATTTATTATTTAGACATAAAATAATGAAGAAATATAAAAATGAAAAGTATTGGAGTTTTACTGAGTGAGACAATATAAAAATTGATGTTGAAAAACACGGATGTTTTTCATGCGAATTTATCCATGGATGGATAATATGAGCTGTACATCAATTTTATTGTTGAACGAAGGTTAAAAAACGACCTACTTTGAATTTTTATATTTCGTAATTGTTTTTTCTAATAAATTTTCTTTGAAAATTAACTGAAGAGACCCTTACGACTCACTTTGTTCGCTCAGGGTGACATATTTTATAGTTTTAACGTTTTATTAACTAACAACCAACAACAATAAACAAGCAGCTGAGAAATTGTAAAACAATTTCTACTAAGAACCTTTGACAAGCTCAGGGTGACATTATGTTTAACCTATAAAGAGACTTGATGAAAATAATCCCTAAAATATTTATTACTTTTTTTACAGGCTTTATTTTTATAATTTTTCGGTTATGTAATTTGTAATATTTCTTTTGGTTGTATCGATTTCTATACCTATTATCGTAATTGATTTTTTGTATTTTTCTGAGTATTCTTTTTGTTTTATTTGTTGAATGCTTTTTTCTGGCTTATCTTTTTTTAATTCTATTATGTATATATCATTTTCAAATTCTAATTCTATATCACTTTTTCCAAGATTACCTGGAACTTCAGCTTTTGCTTTTAATCCACAAGCCCAGAATATTGTTAGTATTATACTGTGATACCAGCTTTCTTTTTCTTGAAATAGATTGTAGGGGATTTTATTGAATATTGTTTTTATTTCTTCGATTACTTTTTCAATATTTTTGTTTTGGAGTGATATTATTATATTTTGTTTTAGATTTTCTTCAGAAATATTGAATGTTTCTTCTAATAACAATTCTGACATACTCTCTTTTACTTCTCTATTTGGATAGTCTACTAAAAAACCTAAGTATTCTTTTTTATCTTTAAACGTTAAATACCCAGATTGAATAAGGTATATTATTGGTGGAGCATTTTCTATTTCATAAGTTGTAAGTTTTGATTCATCTATGTATTTATTAGTTATATCTTCTAATTGAATTTTATGTTTTTTGATGTATTCAGACAAATATTGAGGAGTTCCAGTTTCTATCCAATAATTTTTGAATTCTTTGTCTTGGAAAAAATGTAATATTGAGAATGGATTATACACAAAATTTTTTCCATCAAAAGAAAATCCATTATAATTTTCTTTAATTTTTTCGAGTAATTTTTCATTATCTATGTTTAATTCTTTTGATGTTTCGGATATAAAATCTTGAAAATAATATTCAAGTTCATTTTGTGTTACCCCCATCATTTGGGAATAGTTTTTATTTGTTGTAATATCTCTCAAATTATTTAATGTTGAAAAAATACCTGTTTTTGTTAATTTTGTTATTCCTGTCATGAAAGCAAATTTTATATATTGATCAGCTTCTTTTATTATTACGTAGAATTCTTTTAGTATATTTCTTATAGATTCAGCTTTTCCATCATTTATATGATTCAATATAGGTCTATCATACTCATCTATTAAAATTACTACATCTTTTTTAGAAGACAGTTTTTTTATTAATGTCCAAAAAAGCATTTTTAGGTTTTCTGTATCTGGTTCTATATTATTCTCTTCATAAATAGAAAGTATTTGATACTTAAGAGTTTCTTTTATTGTTTCTTCATTTGTTATATCTATTTGTGCCATACTTAATCTTATAATTGGATATTTTTCCCATTCCCATTTGTCATAAATATATGTGTTTTTAAATAGCTCTTTTTCTCCAGAGAAAAGATAAAATAAAGTTGATACTGTCAGGCTCTTTCCAAATCTTCTGGGCCTTGATATGAATATAGGTACTCCATTTTTTGCAAGTTCGTATATATATTTTGTTTTGTCTATGTATACATAATTATTTTCTATTATGTTTTTGAAGTCCTGTTTACCAATTGGAAATTTTTTCATATTATCACCTTATTCATTTCGAAAGTCGGGGTTCAAATCCCCTGGGTGTTACCAAAAATTAAAATCAATAAAATTATATCATAGATTTCTGTTGTTAGTTGTTAGTGAGAAATTGTTTCACAATTTCAGATGGAAGTTGGAAGAGAAAACATTAAAACCTGAGATTCTCAACTTCAAAAACCGTTGATCAGAATGACAGAATAAATAAAACTTTTATAAATGTAGTAAATATATTATTTATAAAATTATTTTTTATGAAATATATTTATAAAATTTGATTTTTTATGTTTTTAGTTATACAATTTAAATATAATTAAGTATTGCGGTGAAGCGGTGATCCCTACCAATACCAAAACGGGAAGTATAGCACGCGGTGATCCCTACCAACACCAAAACGGGAAGTATAGTACGTGGTGATCCCTACCAACACCAAAACGGGAAGTATAGATAGTAGCCGTAATACTTATTTTTATTTTAAAATTTATAAAATGTGGAGGTTATTAAATTAATCTCCATTTTTTTTGAGGTGTTTTATGGTAAGCAATCATTTGAAAATATAGATAATTAATGATGATTATTTTTTGTACTTATCAAAATTTGATAGTAGAATATATCATAATAAGAATGGGAAAAGACCTTATTTGGGAATTTTTATTGATTTAAAAGATATCAAATATTTTGTTCCTATGGTATCTCCAAAAGAAAAACATAAAAAAATGAAAAATAATATTGATTTTCATAAAATTGATGGAGGTAAATATGGGGCATTAAATTTTAATGCAATGATACCAGTTGGAAATAATGATTACAATCTAATGGATTTTTCTTCTTTAGCGGCACATAGAGTTAACCAAATGAATGATCAATTAAAATGGTTCCAACTAAATAAAGATAAAATTATTAAAAAAGCAAATAATATTAGAAACAGATTTTTAAATAACTCATTACCTAAAACAATAAAAGAAAGATGCCTTAACTTTATTATTTTAGAAGATAAATTAAAAGAATGGATAAACCTCCCTAGAAATAATTATTAATATTTTAATTTCAGTTTTAATCTTGTTAGATTCCTGTTGATGATTTGAAGATACACGAACCAAAACCTTATAATAGGTACTTCTATAAAATTTTAAGACTTTGTATATAAGTTTTTACGGTATATTCTGATTTGCATAATTTTTTGGATTTAGCATATAATTATATTAGCATTTTTGTTAAAAATCTCCGCATATAATTTTATGTGCGGATGTTTCTACCAAATATTTTTCACAAATTATCAGTTGTTAGTTGTTAGTTGTTGGTTGTTGGTTGTTGGTTATTAGTTGTTAGTTGTTGGTTGTTGGTTGTTTGTTGTTAGTTGTTGGTTGTTGGTAAAAAAGCTGAAAGCCTACTTGCTAAAAGCTAAAACCCTAAACACCCCGCAAAAAGCAGCACCCCTCATTAAGAGGGCCCCAGTTTACTAACAACGATTTTTCTGAAAGAAAAATCTTAACAACTATCAACAAACAACAAAAAAGAGTCAACCTTGTGGGTTGACTCTTGAAGTATTGAAGGGGCGAAACCTACTCTTGCACACAATAAGTGTACTACCATCGGCATGAGTTGGCTTAACGGCCAGGTTCGGAATGGATCTGGGTGTGTCCCATCTCATTATCCTCACCCCTAATAACTAACTCACTAGTGCATAATTGTCCAAAGCCTCGGGCTATTAGTATCGCTCAGCTCAAT